>CANBTQ010000001.1 GCA_947372425.1 Comamonadaceae bacterium
TGCACCGGGTAAGCCATCAGCGTGGCGGCCTCCACCTGACTCAGGCCTGCGGCCACGCGGGCGGCCTTGAGGGTGTCGCCCGTGGGGGACGGCATGTCCAACGGCGTGAACGGGGTCGTGTGGATCGCGGTAGTCATGGCCGCATGATAAGCAGCGGCAAGGTCGGCGCGGCGGGTTCGGGCTGCGGCATAAAGGGCTTTCAAGGGGTATGCAAGGCCCAGACTAACAGGAGTGCAGCTATAGGCTATTCTGGTCGGCCCACCCCCCGCGCAACCGGCCCCGCCGCAGCGCCCCACCGCCCCGGATTGCTCTTGAACACCACCACCGCGCCTGCGCACCCACTGCCCACTGCCGACGTCAACCCCTGGCTGGTGCTGCTGCTGGCCGTCAGCTGCGGGCTGATTGTGGCCAACATCTACTACGCACAGCCGCTGGTCGGCCCGATCAGCCTGGCGCTGGGCCTGCCGGCGCAATCGGCCGGCCTGATCGTGACGCTGACGCAAGTGGGCTACGGCCTGGGCCTGATGCTGGTGGTGCCGCTGGCCGACTATGTGGAGAACCGCCGCCTGGTGCTGTGCGCAGTGGCCGTGAGCGCACTGTCCATGCTGGCGGCGGCCTGCAGCACCTCGGCCGCGGTATTTCTGGTCTGTGCCCTGCTTACCGGCATCAGCTCGGTGGCGGTGCAGGTGCTGGTGCTGTATGCCGCGCACATGGCGCATGACGGCATTCGCGGCCGCGTGGTGGGCAGTGTGATGAGCGGGCTGATGCTGGGCATCATGCTGGCGCGGCCGGTGTCCAGCCTGATTGCCGACCTGGCCTCCTGGAACACGGTGTACCTGTGCTCCGCCCTCACCATGGTGCTGCTGCTGGCGGTGTTGCGCAGCACGCTGCCACAGCGCCAGCCCCACAGCAGCATCGGCTACGGGGTGCTGATGGCCTCGATGCTGCAGCTGGCCACGCACTCGGTGCTGCTGCGCCGGCGCGGCCTCTACCATGCCTGCCTGTTTGCCAGCTTCAGCCTGTTCTGGACCGTGGTGCCGCTGCACCTGGCGCAGCACTTCGGTCTGGCGCAGCGCGGCATTGCCCTGTTTGCGCTGGCCGGTGTGGCCGGTGCCATTGCCGCACCGATTGCCGGGCGCGTGGCCGACCGCGGCTGGGTGCGGCCCGCCACGGCAGCGGCCATGCTCACCGTGATGGCCGCGCTGCTGCTGTCACACATCGAACTGGCCAACCCGCACCACCAGGTGCTGCTGCTGGCAGCGGTAGCCATCGTGCTGGACTTTGGTGTGGCAGGCCATCTGGTGCTGGGCCAGCGCGTGATCTTTTCGGCCGCAGCGGCCCTGCGCGGACGCTTCAATGCCATCTACATGGCCACCTTTTTTGCCGGCGGCGCCATCGGCTCGGCGCTGGGTGGCTGGGCCTATGCGCAGGGCGGCTGGGCCCAGGCCGCGTGGACGGCGCTGCTGTTTCCGGCGCTGGCCTTTGCCTACTTCCTGAGCGAGAAAAAATAGTTCCCCTGGCGGGCCGCGGGGCAGCCGTGCAGGGTCTGCGCCGCCTGCGCTGTTTGCCGTATATTGGGCCCACGATTCAACAGGGGGACACCCGACATGGCACTGGCTTCACGGTTTTCCCTTGCGCTGCTTGGCGCCCTGCTGTTTACGCCCCTGGCCTTCGCGGCCGATGCAACAGCCCTGCTGCCGTTTGCCTCCGACGAAGGTCTGGTGCGCCTGGCACGCTCGCCCGCCAAGGCCGACTTCGCCGCGCTGGCCAACCAGTTTGAAGCCCAGTCCAACGGCGCCTTTTGCGGGCCGACCACGGCCGCCATCGTGCTCAATGCCGTGCACGGTCACAACCCGGACCGGCCCCGCGACCACCGCCGCCTGCAGGCTGCCGACCTGCAGTTTGTGCCCGCCGGCTTCGACCTGAGTCTGCCCCGCTACACCCAGGACAATGTGATCGACAAGGGCGCCAAGACACGCGCCCAGGTGCTGGGCGAGCCGGTGCTGATCAACGGCAAAACGGTGCAGGACTTCGGCTACCAGACGCGCCAACTCGACGAGATGCTGCGCGCCAACGGCCTGGCCACGCGCCTGGTGATCGTGGACGATGCCCTGCCGGAAGACGGCATCCGCGCCGACCTGATCCGCAATCTGCAGCACGCGGATGACTACGCCATCGTCACCTACAAGCGCAGCGCCGTGGGCCAGACAGGGGGTGGGCACATCTCGCCACTGGGTGCGTACGACCTGCAGACAGATTCCTTTCTGGTGCTGGACGTGAACCCCGGCAGCGCCGGCTGGGTCTGGATGCCTGCCACCGTGCTCATTCAGGGCATGCGCAGTTTTGACATGCTGGAGAACCGCGGCTACATCCTGGTGAGCCCGCCGTAGATGCAGCAGCCACAGACCTTGAAGCCCCGGCGGCAGCGCCCGGCCGTATGACCCTGCCATCGGAACCAGAGCGCCCGGCAGCACCGCCCGGGCACACGCTGCGCGACAGCTTGGCCCTGGTGCTTTGCAGCATGGCCCTGGCGGCCTTGCTGCACGCGCTGCATGCGCCGGCTTCGATGCTGCTGGGCAGCATGCTGGTGGCCATGGGCTTTGCGCTGCGTGCGCCGGGCCTGCGCGTTCCGCCGCCATTGTTCGGTGTGGCGCAGGGCCTGTTGGGCTGCCTGATGGCGCGCAGCCTGCAGCCGGCGGTGTTGCAGCGGGTGGCGCACGACTGGCCGCTGTTTCTGGGCTTTACGCTGCTGGTGCTGGGCGCCAGCGCGGCCCTGGGCTACACACTGGCACGGCGCCATGTGCTGCCCGGCACCACGGCCGTCTGGGGCCTGGCGCCGGGGGCCGCATCGGCCATGGTGGTCATGGCCGATGCCTATGGCGCCGATGCCCGCCTGGTGGCGCTGATGCAGTACCTGCGTGTGGTGATGGTGACCCTGCTGGCGTCCCTGGTCTCGGCTCTGTGGGCTGGCCATGCGGCAGCGGTCGCCGCGCCGGCCGACTGGCTGGCCTGGAGCAGCCCGGGCCACATCGCCGCCACCCTGCTGCTGGCCCTGGGCGGCATGGCCGTGGCCCGCGCGCTGCGCATATCGGCCGGTGCCATGCTGGTGCCGCTGGTGACCGGCATCGCCCTGCAAGGCCTGGGCTGGCTGACGATTGAGTTGCCGGCGCCGCTGCTGGGCCTGGCCTACGCGGTGCTGGGCTGGAGCGTGGGCCTGCGCTTTACCCGGCCCATTCTGAACCACGCCTGGAACGCCCTGCCCCATGTGCTCAGCGCCATTCTGTCGCTGATTGCGCTGGGCTTGCTGCTGGCCTGTGCCCTGGTTGTGCTGGGTGGGTTCGATCCGCTCACCGCCTACCTGGCCACCAGCCCCGGCGGCGCCGATTCGGTGGCGGTGATTGCCGCCAGCGCCGCCGTGGATGCGGGCTTTGTGATGGCCATGCAGCTGGCGCGTTTCATCATGGTGTTTCTGTTCGGGCCGCGCCTGTTCCAGTGGATTGCGCAGCGCACCATCCCGCCGGCCCACCGGTAGGCAGGCTACTGCGCGGCGGCGTCGATCCAGGCTTCGATCTCCAGGATGGAGGCCGACGGTGCTGCCAGATGGCTGGCATCGGGCTCGTACAGTTTTGTCAATGGATGCTTTGCCAGTTGCTCGAACAGCGTCTGCTTAACACGCAGCAAGCCGGGGTAATCGCGGGTGGGGGCGATGAACAGCACCGGCGTTGCGGGCGGGACGCTGCGCACGGCCAGGGTCTCGTTCATGGCACCGTCCGGCTCAAACCATGACAGATACACCACCGGGCTCACCGTCACGGGATACAGCCCCTTGGCGCCCTCATAGTCGTTGAGCCGGACCGGGGCCTGCCCCTGCCCGTTGGCCAGCAGTTCGCGCGCCTGCTGCACCGCGCCCGCCAGTTTGCTGCGCACCGTGGGGCCGGCCACATCCCCTCCGGGTGCAATGGCCACAATGCCGTCCACCGGGTGGCGGCCACCAAAGTACAGCGCAAACAATCCGCCCTGGCTGTGCCCGGCAACAAAGACCCTGCGTGCCCCCTGGCTGCGCATGTCGGCCAGGGCGGCTTCCACTTCGTCCTCTGCAACACGTACTGCGCTGTCGTATTCGCGCCGGGCAGACCAGGGCATGTCCAGATTGCGCACCAGGTAGCCGTGCTGCTCCAGTGCGGCAGCCAGTTCGGCCACATGCTTGGTGGGCGCGCCACCCTTGCCATGCAGGACCACCACCCCGACCCCGGGCGAAGCGGCCCGTGCCTGCAGGCCCAGCAGCGCCACCGCGAAGACAAGCAGCCAGGTTCGCAGGTTCATGTCGCCTCCACAAAAAACGGGTTCAGCCGAATGTAATGCAGCGGCACGGCAGCAGACCGGGTGCGGTTTGCACGCACCTTGCCCGGGCGCAGCGCAAGATGGTCGACAATACGCAGCCCCTTACCAGCGAGAACACCATGCCGGCCACTGAAATCGAAGTCACCTCTGCCGGCCAGGTTGCGGGCATGGAGTTGCTGGTGCCCACCGGCAAACAGGGCAGCACCCTGCCGCATGTGCAGGACTGGGTCACCGCCAAGCTCACGGCCCGCACGCCGGTGAAAGACGTCAGCAAGTCGGTGCTGGTCAAAGGCATCAAGCAGTGGGCGGTGTATGAGGAAAAGGCCGGCGCCAAGACCCGGCGCACGGTGTTCAAGATCACCTGAGCGCGGACTGGCCGCACGCGCCCCGCACAGGCGCTACAGCGCCTCGGTATCCACGTCGAGGGTGGCCTGCGCGTCATAACGCGCGCCGCTCACGCTGTGCTGGTTGATCAGCCGGTCTGCGGCCTGCATCACGTCCTCGGACAGGGTCAGCGCATCGGCGGCGGCATTTTCCTGGATGTGGGCCAGGCTCTGGCTGCCGGGGATGGGAATGATGTAGGGCCGGCGCTGCAGCAACCAGGCCAGTGCCAGTTGCGCCGGGGTGCAGCCAGCCTGCCCGGCCAGCAACCGGTAGGGTGCCAGCAGCGCCAGATTGCGCGGGTAATGGTCGGGCGCAAAGCGCGGCATGTTGCGCCGCATGTCGCGGGCATGCAGGGTATTCACGTCCTCCAGCAGCCCGCACAAAAAGCCGCGCGCCACCGGGCTGAAGGCGACAAAGGCAATGCCCAGTTGCTGGCACGCATCCAGCACACCGAGCTCGGCGTTGCGGGTCCAGAGCGAGTATTCGGTCTGCAAGGCCGCAATCGGATGCACCGCATGCGCACGGCGCAGCGTGGCGGCCGACACCTCGCTCAGACCGATGCTGCGGATCAGGCCACGCTCCACCAAGCGGGCCAGCGCGCCCACGCTGTCTTCAATCGGTACCGTGCGGTCCCAGCGGTGCAGGTAGTACAGGTCTATCACTTCGGTGTTGAGGCGCTTCAGGCTGGCCTCGCACTGGCGCGCCAGGGTGTCCGGGCGGCCATCGATGATGCGTGTGGTCTTGCCATCCACCTGGCCCATCGCCAGGCCACACTTGCTGGACAGCACGATGCGGCTGCGCTGTGCCTGCAGCACCCGCCCCAGCCGCGCCTCGTTGTTGCCGTTGCCGTACAGGGTGGCGGTATCCATCAGGGTGTAGCCGGCGTCCAGCGCCCCCAGCAGCGCGCGCTCTCCGTCGACCTCGCTGACCGGTGGCGCATAACCATGGTCCAGGTTCATGCAACCCAGACCGATACGGCCCACCTGAAACGGTCCCAAAGCGCGCAACTGCATAGCCAGCTCCCCCAAAAAACAGGGGCCTACCTTACCTCAGCCCGCGGGCAGCTGCACCGCATGGCTGAAATAGCGCACGCCAGCAGGCCAGGCGCCCGGGTGGTGGGCAAAACCGTCGCGGGCCGGTTCGCTGCTGCTATTGCTGGCGCCGGCCTGGATGATCTGCGGGCCCTCGGCGTCCAGCGCCGCACGCGATTTGAGCGAAGGGCGCACGATGGCGATGTGGCCGGGCCGCGCCGGGTCCGGGCTGGCATAGGACACCACCACCAGCTCGCCGGCATTGGCGCGGCCTTGTGCCTGCGCCGCGTCGGCCAGGCCATGCCAGCCCTGGGCCTGGCCCTCGGCACTGGCGAACCAGCCGGTTTGCGCGCTGGCCAGCAGCCGGGCGCTGTGCTGCGGCGGGCGCAGCATATACACGCCCAGGCGCTGGCCGATGGCGGCGGCAAAGGCGCTGCAATGGGTGGCGCGGCCCAGGCCGGCGGTTTCGGTGAAGCGGTCGGCCTCGCCGGTCTCCCAGTTCACATGCTGGTGGGCCAACCAGCGGTGCTCCACATCAGAAGCGTCCAGCACCCGGGCCAGGGCCTGCGCGGCCGGTGTGAGCGGGCCGCAACAGGGGGTGGTGGCATCGGCGGCAGCCGGTGGCGGCTGCAGCCACAGCAGGGCGCAGCACAGCGCAAGGAGTACGGGGTGTTTCATGGGTGGGCCGGACAGGGTGAAGCGCCAAGCTTACACACAGACCGCCTGCGCCCACTGCAGATAGCCCTGACCGGCCGGCGTGAAGCGCGCATAGCTGCGCAACAGCTTCAGGCCTTGCTGGGCCTGGCTGCGCAGCTCGCCCACGCGCCGCGCCAGCTGGGTGCGCTGGCTTGTAGGTAGCGCGTCGTCCGCCAGACAACGCGTCAACGCCATGGCGCAGTGCGCGTGCACATAGACGCCTTCGAAGATGCCCACCAGCGGGCGCGGGTCGCTGCGCCAGCCCACGGCAAAGCGCGCGTCCGACTGGCCGGGCTGCAGCAGCGGCACCGACTCTTCGACATAGCGCAGCTTGACGTGGCTGTGCTCGTGCACCAGGCTTTCGAGTGCACTCACGGGGTCCGAGGGGTGTATCCAGGCCGCACCCTGCATGGACGAAATGGTGAAGCCGTTCATGCGCCAGCCCGGCGGCGGCAGGCGCGGCACGGTGACGCGCATCATGCAGCGCCACTCGTCATAGGCGTCGGGCCAGCGCGTAAGCACGGTGTGCGCCGCATCCACAATCGATGCGCAATCGCAGGCCGGATAGGCACTGGCGCGCAGGTCCACCGCATCGTCCTGCACCGTGCCTTCGCGCTCTGGGGCACGGCTTTCGTCGAGCGTGATGCGCAGTGCCGGCAAATCGTTGCGCACGGCAATTCCCGATGCGGGCAACATGGCCAGCGGGGGCTGCAGCGGCAGGCTCAGGAACGGCCCGGCGGTGTCGGCCGGGCACAGCAACACGGTGTCACCCCGGCGCTGGCACAGCCAGCTGCCATCGGCAGAGCCCGGGGGCAGGCGCACGCTGGTGGCGCAGTCCCAGGTTTCAATGCAAGCGTGGCGTGCCACCAGAACCACGGCCGGCGCACCGTCCACCAGGCCGGTGACATAGTTGTTGACCGCCGCCAGCAGCGGGGCCACGGCCGGCGCCGGTGCGCCGGCAATCAGGGCGCGCCCGCTGCTGTGCAGCCAGTGGCGAAACAGGGGCGAGGAGCCGATGTCAAAACGCTCGGCTGCAGTGCGCGCAGCCAGATCGCGGGCCGCCTGCTGCCAGCGCGCATGGTGCCGCTCCAGCGCGGGGGATGCCAGCACGGCCTGCAACAGGGCTGCAAAATCGTCCAGCCGGTTTTGCACCGAGGCCTGCACCAGGGCCTCGGTGATGCCCACGTCGGGCATCAGGGCCTGCCGCACAAAGTCGGCGTTTTGCCACTCAGGCAGCAGGGCTGGCGCTGGCGGCGAACCGGGGGGCAGGGCTGACATGAAGACCTCGCTTCTGCAGTGCGGGATGGAGGATGTTGGCCACGGCGTCGAAGAAGTACATCTGGTCGGCACAGAGCACGGACTCGCGGTCGGAGATGCCCCGCACAGCGTCGCTGCGCCCGGGCAGAAATCCGCCGCCGCACAGGGCGCGGTGGCGGCACGCGGCGCAGCGGGCCGGCAGCGCGGCACCCAGGTTCAGCAGCCGGGCAAACAGCGGGTCGTGGCTGAGGCTGTCGAGGCTGGTGTCCTCCAGCGTGTACGGGGTGGCAGCGGAGCCGTCGGCGGCCACGCGCAGGTAGTCGGGATATTCGTAGCGGCCGTCGGTATTGACCACAAACATGTTGTAGCAGTCGTTGACCAGCACATCGACATGGCCGCTGCCGCCCAGTACCAGGTGCAGCAGGTTGCCAAACAGGCGCACCTGCAGGGTCGGGTCGTCGAGCGCCCACCAGCGACCAAAGAGTTCCGCGAACCATTGGCCATAGCGCGGCGCAGCCGCATAGCGGCCTTGGCCGCCCAGCGGCCAGGGCGGTTTGCGCCAGTGGTATTCCATGGGCCACAGCACATCGATTTTGGTCACGGGCAGGCTGCGCAGCCAGTCCAGAAAAGCCTGCGGCGGCAGGTCCGGATTGGCCACCGCCAGAAAACCGCCAATCAGCGCGCCGTCGCCGCTGTCCTGCAGACGCCGCACGTTGGCCAGGACACGGTCATAGGTGCCGCGCCCGCGCAGATCCACACGGACTGCGTCGTTCACGGCCTGCGGGCCGTCCAGGCTGATGCCCAGCACCACCCCGTGCCGGCGCAGCAACTGCTGCAACTCCGGCGCCAGCGGCCGCAGCAGATTGGTCTGCACCGCCACGACCAGATTCCAGCCGTCGCGCCGACGCTGCGCCACCTGGTCCAGAAAGGCGGACCAGCAGGCCACCGGCCAGAGCAGCGGTTCGCCGCCATGCAGCACGATGGAAAAGGGCTCGGCGGCACCGCGGGGCTGGTGTTCGCAGATGCGCTCCAGCAGGCGCAGCGCGGTATCCAGGGGCATGCGACGCGGCACCCGCGTGTAGGTGCGGTCCACCTGGTTGAACATGTAGCAGTAGGTGCAATCCATGATGCACACTGCCGTCAGTTTGACGATGACCGACTGGAACATGGCAATGCCGACCCACTGCGCAACACGGGGCAGGCCGGCAGCTCCGGCATGCCCCGTGCTGGCTAGCGGCTGCTTACCACTTCAGTCCAAACACCACGCTAATGGCGGCCGGGTTAAAGCCCGGACGGCCGGCGAGTTGGGAAATGGCGGTCTCCAGAATGCGCCCTTCAACCACCTTCTGGTTGAGCGAATGCACATCGCCCTTGAAGGTCGTGCTGAGGTTGCGCGCCAGGTTGTTGGCCTCGGACAGGTTGGCTGCTGGGGTGGGTGTCGGCATTGTTTTTCTCCTTAGGTTGGTGACTTCACTGACGGGCCAGGGCGCGCACAATAGCCACCGGCGCACCCGCCGCACCGCCAAGGAAATGTTAGTTTCGAATTTGTATCTTCACAAGACAAGTATTTTGAAATATTTGCCTGTTTGTTTGATAAATGACGATTTTTAATTCCGCATTCCATGCCACAGACTGGAGCCATTCATGCCAACCGTGTACGACTTTGAAGCCCTGCAGATTGACGGGAAGAAGGTGGCCCTGAAGCACTTCAAGGGCCAGGTGCTGCTGATTGTGAACACCGCCAGTGCCTGTGGCTTCACGCCGCAGTTTGCCGGCCTGGAGACGCTGCACCAGCAATACGGCGGCAAGGGGCTGGCGGTGCTGGGCTTTCCGTGCAACCAGTTCGGCGCGCAGGACAGCGGCAGCAATGCCGAGATTGCCGGCTTTTGCCAGCTCAACTACGGTGTGACGTTTCCGATGATGGCCAAGATCGAGGTCAACGGCAGCGGCGCCCACCCGCTCTACCAGTGGCTGTGCAAGGAGGCGCCCGGCCTCTTGGGCAGCAAGGCCATCAAGTGGAACTTCACCAAGTTTCTGGTGGGCAAGGACGGCACCGTGCGCAAGCGCTACGCGCCCACCGACACGCCGCAGAGCCTGGCCACGGACATAGAAAAGGCCCTGGCCGCGTAAACAGCCAGGGCCCGATCGGGCAAACATAGGGGCCGCCCCAAGGCGAGACGCGCCCCCCGGGGGCTGCGACCCACACGCAGTGGGGGAGCCGGGGGCTTTACTTCACCAGCTCTTTGATTTCAATCTTCAGGCCCGCAGCACCCACGCTCACCGGCGCCGACTGACCCGACAGGTCGCCCGGCTGCGGCATGGCGTTTCCGCTCTTGCTGACACGGGCGCCGACTATCACCTTGCTGGCTGTGGACAGGGCGGTAGCGGGCGACATGGCCATGCTGTCGTCCAGCGCAAAGGTCAGCGGCAAGTCTTTGACCTGTTTGCGCAGAATGGCCAGCGGCATGCGCGAGCCTTCGGCGGCGCGGGCAAACACAAACACGGTGTCATCCGGTTTGGCCTGTTTGGCCAGGGCGGCGGACAGGGTTACCGTGCCGCTGACGCTGGCCTTGCCGGCAGCTGCGGGTTGCGCAGGCGCATCCAGGGGTTTGGCATCCAGCGGCTTGGCCGCCGGTGGCAGGCCGGCCAGGCTGCGGGCCTCGGCGATGGCGCCGTCCATCTGCTGCACGAACACGTTACCGGGAGGGCCGACCTTGGCCAGCTTTTCCCAGAAGGTCAGTGCACTGGTGTAGTCCTTCTTGTTGAAGGCATAGGTGCCGGCCAGGTACAGCGACTTGAGGTTGTTGGGATCGAGGTGCAGCGCACGGTCGATCAGTTTCATGGGCGCGCCCTCGAGGTTGCTGCCATTGTTGACAGCCATCGAGTCGGCATAGTCGGCCAGCAGGGTGGGGTCATCCTTGCGCAGGTTGGAGGCTTTTTCATAGGCCTTGAGGGCCTCGGCGTGCCGCCCCAGCACGCTGTACGAGCGCGCCAGCATGGACCAGCCTTCCACGTCATCAGGCTTGTCCTTCAGGCGGGCAGCCAGCTTCTCGGTCATGGCCGCAATCTGGTCCGCGCCGGTGGCGTGGGGTGCGGGTTTGCCGTCGGCCGACAGCATCTGCGGTGCCTCGCCCTCGCCCTGGGCCGGGCCGGGTACGCCCTTCCACAGGTAGCCGGCACCGGCAATGGCAATCACGCCCACGGCCAGGCCTGCCATCAGCAGATAGGACGGCTTTGCTGCCGCGGCAGCGGGCACCGCAGCGCTTGCGCCCTGGGCCGGCTGGGTGGCGGCCGGGGCCGTGCTGCCGGACAGCACCAGATCCAGAATCTGGCGCTCCAGTGCAGTCTTGCCTTCTTCAAATTTTTCGTCGGGCAGCACGCCGCTGGCATGCAGTTGCTTGAGTTGGGCCAGCTTTTGCTTCAGCGCTTCGATGTTGTTCGTCATGTTCCGTCTTTTCAATCAATAACAGGCGGGCTCTCAGGAGCCCTGGTTGGCTTCGGGCTCTTCGGCGTCGAAACGGTCTTCGGGCATGCGGCTGCGCCGGCGCAGCACCAGCACCAGGCCTAGCAGGCCGAGTACCAGCAACAGGCCGGGACCGACCCAGAGCAGGACCGTCATGCGGTTAAAGGGCGGGCGGTACAGCACGAAGTCGCCGTAGCGGGCCGTCATGTACTCGGTGATCTGCTGGTCGGTCATGCCTTTTTGCAGCATCTCGCGCACCTGCTGGCGCAGGTCTATGGCCAGGTCGGCGTGCGAGTCGGCAATGGTCTGGTTTTGGCACACCAGGCAACGCAGCTCGGCGGTGATGGTGAGCATGCGGGCTTCCAGCTCCGGGTCGGCAGCTGCCGGCACGGCCTCATTGGCCGAGGCCAGCGAGACGCACAGAAAAAGGCACAGAAGGGCGAACCCACGGGCAAAAAACTTAGACAATTCCCGCCTCCTTTTTCAGCTGTTGCACCAGCGGAATCAGCTTGGTTTCAATGGCTTCGGGTGTGAAGGGGCCGATCTGCTTGTAGCGAATCACGCCCTGGGCATCGATCAGGAAGGACTCGGGCACACCGTAGACACCGTAGTCAATGCCGACGCGGCCATCGTGGTCATAAAGCGAGGCTTCATACGGGTTGCCAAAAGTGGCCAGCCATTTCATGCCGGCGGCGCGCTCATCCTTGTAGTTCAGGCCGTAGATGGGCAGCAGCTTCTGGCGTGAAAACTCCACCAGCAGCGGATGCTCTTCGCGGCAGGCCACACACCAGGAGGCAAACACATTGAGCAGCCAGACCTTGCCCAGCATGTCGTCGCGCTTGAAGCTGGTGTCGGGCTTTTCCAAACCCACCAGTGCAAAGGCCGGCGCCGGCTTGTTGATCAGCGGTGAGGGCACCTCGCGCGGGTCCAGGCTCAGACCCCGCATCAGAAAGCCCACCAGCACCATAAAGATCGCCAGGGGCAAAAGGAACTTCAGGTATTTCATGATGGCTCTCCGCAGGGCCGTCCCAAGGAGAGCAAAGCCCTCTCGGGGGGCAGTGAGTACACGCAGTGACGAATATGGGGGCTCATACTGCCACTCCTGTTTTGCGGCGATAACGCCGGTCGGTCACGGCCATCAAACCACCCAGGGCCATGATCATGCAGCCGCCCCAGATCCAGTCGATAAAGGGCTTCACGTAGACGCGCACGATCCAGGCGCCGCCGTCCACCTCTTCACCCATGGACACGTACAAATCACCCGTCAGGCCGGGGTGGATGGCCGCCTCCGTCATCGGGTTCTGCTGCACGCGGTAGACGCGTTTTTCAGGGCTGAGTTCGGTGATTTTGCTGCCGTTGCGGGTGATTTCTATGGTCGCCCGGGTGGCATCGTAATTGGGGCCCTGAATGTCCTTCACACCCTTGAAGGTGAAAGCGTAGCCGCGTACCGTGGTGCTGTCGCCCACGGCCATCTTGACGTCACTCTCCACCTCGTAGGTCTTGACCATCGTGACGCCAAAACAGAACATGGCCACACCAATGTGCGCCACCATCATGCCGGCCAGGGCACGTGGTATCTGCCGGGTCTTGCGGCGGATTTCAGCAAAGCCCTTGCCTTCGGGGCGCACACGCTCCCAGAAGTCGGTAGCCACCGAACTGACAATCCAGTAGGCCATCAGCAGACCCAGGCTGGCCAGCAGGTGAATGGAGCCGGCCAACCAGCCGGTCAACAGGGCCATGACAACGGTAACGCCGGCTGCCCACTTGAGGCGGCTGGCCAGATCGGGGACCGACGTTTCCTTCCAGCGCGCCATCGGGCCCACGCCCATCAGGAAGATGGTGGGCACCATCAGGGGCACGAAGACCGAGTCGAAGTACGGCGGGCCCACCGAAATCTTGCCCATGCCCAAAGCGTCCAGCAGCAGCGGATACAGCGTACCCAGCAGCACCACGCCGGCCGCCACCATGAACAACACGTTATTGGCCAGCAGTGTGGTTTCCTTGGAGAACAGGGCAAAGCGGGCGCCCAAGCCCACGGTGGGCGCGCGCCAGGCAAACAGCGCGAACGAGGAGCCGATCACGATCGTCAGGAAAGCCAGGATGAACAGGCCGCGGCGCGGGTCGGTGGCAAAGGCATGCACCGAGGACAGCACGCCCGAGCGAACCAGGAAGGTACCCAGCAGCGAGAACGAGAAGGCCAGAATCGCCAGCATCACGGTCCAGTTTTTGAAACTGCTGCGTTTTTCGGTGACCGCCAGCGAGTGGATCAGTGCCGTACCCAGCAACCAGGGCATGAGGGAGGCGTTTTCCACCGGATCCCAGAACCACCAGCCACCCCAGCCCAGTTCGTAATAAGCCCAGGAACTGCCCATGGAGATACCCACGGTCAGGAACATCCAGGCCACGGTGGTCCAGGGGCGCGTCCAGCGCGCCCAGGTGGCATCCAGATTGCCACCAATCAGCGCCGCAATGGCAAAGGCAAAGGCCACGCAAAAGCCCACATAGCCCATGTATAGCGTGGGCGGGTGGAACACCATGCCCGGGTCCTGCAGCAAGGGGTTCAAGTCGCGGCCGTCGGCCGGCACCGGGAACAGGCGGTCAAACGGGTTGGAGGTGAGCAGCATGAACAGCAGAAAGCCCACGCTGACCAGGCCCATGACGGCCAGAATGCGCGCCAGCACCTCGCGCGGCAGGTGACGGCTGAACAGGGCGACAGCCACCATCCAGATCACCAGCATCTGCACCCACAGCAGCAGCGAGCCTTCATGGCCGCCCCAGAAACCCGCGATTTGGTATTGCAGCGGCAAATGGGTATTGGAGTTGGATGCCACATAGAGCACCGAGAAGTCGCTCTTGATAAAGGAAATCATCAGGCAGGCCGAAGCCAGTGACACCAAGACAAACAGCAGGTAGGTTGCTGGACGCGCGATGACCATCCAGTCGGCGCGACCGCGTGCCGCGCCGGCCATCGGAACCACGCCGATGACCAGTGCCACGCCCATGGCGAGCCAGAGTAAAAAGTGACCAATTTCAGGAATCATGTTTATTTGCTCGTAACAAGGGATGCAGCGGTCTTTTGATTGCTCTTGGCCGCGTTTTTCAGAGCTTCTGCCGCTTCGGGCGGCATGTAGTTTTCGTCGTGTTTGGCCAGCACTTCCTTGGCCACAAAGACACCGTCCTGCAGCTTGCCCTGTGCGACCACCCCTTTGCCTTCCTTGAACAGGTCGGGCAGGATGCCTTCAAAGTGCACCGGCACGCTCTTGGCCGTGTCGGTCACCATGAAGTCCACCGCCACGCCGCTGCGCTTGACGCTGCCGGCCACCACCAGGCCGCCCAGGCGGAAGGTGCGGTTCACCGGCGCCTCTTTGGACTCAATCTGTGTGGGCGAGAAGAAAAACACCAGATTGCTCTGGAAGGCATTCAGGATGAGCGCAGCAGCTGCCGCAATCACCAAGACCACACCGCCGGCAATGGCCAGCCGTTTATGACGCGTTTTCATGTTTGTTTAACCTTGTTCATCTTCCAGATCACCAATCGCGCGCAAGGCGGCACGGTGCCGGCGCGCTGCCAGCACCGGCTCCAGCAGCATCCAGGCTGCCGTCACCCCGTACGAACCCCACACATACAAGCCATAGCCACCCATGGCAAAAAAATCACTCGCACTGTTCCAGACCATGTCGCTCCCCTTACTTCTTGTGCGCCAGGGCTTGCACCCAGTCGGCACTGCTCTCGCGCTCCAGCACCACCGCGCGCGCGCGCATGAACACTACCGCAAAGGCGTAGGCCCAGAAGGCCACCGTCATCAATAACATGGACAGCAGCATGGTGTGGGCCATCTTGGGTGCCGCCGTCATGCTGATGCTCGAACCCTGGTGCAAGGTGTTCCACCAGCGCACCGAGAAGTAAATGATGGGCACGTTGACCGCGCCCACAATGGCCAGCAAGGCACCGGCGTGGTCGGCCCGGCGCACATCGTCAATCGCCTCCACCAGCGCCATAAAGCCCAGGTACAAAAACAGCAGGATCAGCTCGGAGGTCAGGCGCGCATCCCAGACCCACCAGGCGCCCCAGGTCGGCTTGCCCCAGAAGGCGCCGGTCCACAACGCCAGAAAGGTAAAGGCCGCGCCGGTGGGCGCAATGGCACGCGCCATCATCGAGGCCAGACGGGCGTTGGCAGCCCAGCCAAAGGCGGCCCAGCCGGCCATGGCCATGTACAAGACCATGGACATCCAGGCGGCGGGCACGTGGATAAAGATGATGCGGTAGGAGTCGCCCTGGGTGGCGTCGGTGGGCGCCACGAAGAAGCCCACATACAAACCCCACACAGCAAACGCGGCGGCAATGGCATACAGCCAGGGCACGCTGATGCTGGCCAGACGGTAAAACGTCTTGGGCGCGGCAAAGGTAAAAAGTCTTGGCAGTTTTTTCATACGGAGATTCGCAAGGCAGCGGCCGTGGCCACCGGGGCTCCCAGGGCAGAGAGCAGAAACATGGCACCCAGCAGGTAGAAGTGGCCGTCGGGTGACAGACCGGACTCCGCGGCTGTGACGGCACCGGCGCCGAAGATCAGCACCGGAATGCACAGCGGCAGCACGATCAACAGAATCAGCACGGCCGAATTGCGCAGGCCCAGCGTGAGTGCGGCACCCATGCCGCCCATCAGGCTCAGGATGGGCGTGCCCAGCAGCAGGCCGAAGGCCATCAGCCCGATCGACTCCCAGCCCAGGCCGAACAACAGGCCCAGCAGCGGCGACACCAGCAGCAGCGGCACGCCCGTCATCAGCCAGTGGGCAATGCATTTGGCCGCAGCCAGCTCGACACCGGAGAGCTGCGAGATCAGCATCTGCTCCAGCGAGCCGTCGGCATAGTCGCTGCCGTACATGGAGTTGAGCGACAGCATGGAAGACAGCAGTGCGCAGACCCAGACAATGCCGGGCGCGATCTGCTTGAGCGTGGCGGCCTCGGGCCCCACACCCAGCGGAAACAGACTGGCCGCCACGACGAAAAACACCACCGGCAGCAGCGCCTCGGCCGGGCGCCGGCTGGCCAGGCGCAGATCGCGCGCCAGGATGGCCATCATCGGGCTCATGGCGCTCATGCTGCGCGCGTCCCTTGCAACATCAGCTCCACCAGCGGCAGACCTTCAGGCTGGACGCGGATATGGCTGGTGAACAGCACGGTGCCACCGCGCCGCGCATTCTCGATAAACAGCTCCTGCACCAAGGCCAGACCGGCATCGTCGAGCGCATCAAACGGCTCGTCCAGCACCCAGAAGCCGGGCTTTTCTTCCAGCGCCAGGCGGGCCAGGGCGACGCGGCGGCGCTGGCCTTGCGAGAGCATGCGCACCGGCAGCTTGCGGCGGTGGAACACACCCATGCGACGCAGGGCTGCCTCCATGCGCTCCTGCGAGCAGGGGCGACTGTGGATGGTGGTGAGAAAGCGCAACGCCTCCAGGGCCGTCAAATCATCCTTCAGGGCGTTGGCGTGGCCCATGTAGACCAGCTTGGATTGGAATTCTGTGGACTTGGCCAGGGGCTGGTCGTTCCAGCTGAGCTGGCCGCCGTCCGGGCGCGAAAGGCCGGCAATCACCCGCAACAGGCTGGTCTTGCCGCTGCCGTTGGAGCCGCGCAGCCACACCAGCTGGCCGGCGTGCAGTTCAAAACTCAAGGCCTTGAAAAGAACTTCGGTGCCACGGCGGACGGTGAGATCCTGGGCCCGGATGCCCGTTCCCTGCGCGTTGTGAAAAGTCAAATCTTCAGCCAAGGTAGTAAGTGAACCGCCCTTGTGGGGCAGATGATGTCGCGGCGTCCTCTGCCGCCGCAGGCTCAGAACACATTATCGCCCACCGGCCCCCCAAACAGGGGGTAGGACACATGCCGGTCAGGCTTCTACATTTGATGCGAATCAAGTAATCCTCGATCTTCCCAAGGCTGGATTAGGGTTTTCTTAAAGCCCGGTCCAGGCATACCAGGGCCCGTCAATTGAGCCTGGTTGTTGCCAAATGGACATGTACACCTGCTTGCCATAGAAGAACGGCATGCCCCAGGCAAAGGTTTTGGTATCCGCCACATAGCTCGCTCCGGCGTTGGCGGTGCTCCTGGCATTGACCGCACCACCCAAGTCACTGAAAGCGGTATTGTTGGTCAACGATAGCCGTGCATAGCTGGCGATCTGGAAGGCCACCGCTACAGGTGGATTGGCGGAGAGGTCGCCATCCGACAGCATGGCACTCAGATTCGGCAGGGTACTGGCGGGGCAGTACCAGTAATTGGCGACCGTTAGGGCCGACGTCTGGTTCAGGTTGTCACAAGGCGGGACAGAGGCATCATAAAAAAATATGCCATTGGTACCCGTGTCCAGGTAACTGTTCGAAAAAATATGCCCGTTGAATTGGGTATGGATACTGAGGTACGAGTCGCTGGAGGTATCGGCAACACCCAAGAACACCTTTTGAGCGCCTGGCGGCAGATTGCTTCCATCAACACCCAACACCAACTCGCCCAAAGCCGATTGCGCGCCAGGGTTGTTCACTGGGATCGCAGGCATTTTCAAAAGCACCCCGTTGTTATAGGGGGCAGACAAGGCGGCAACAGGATTGAAAACTTGCAATGCCCGTGAAATCGGCGTGAGACTGCAAGTCGCGGAGTCCGTCGCCGCAACTGGGCAGGCGTAGTAGAGCGCGGACGACCCCGGTGGGTCTGTAGCGGTCACATGGTAGCTGCCTTGCTCGCAATAGAGTCCGCAATCCAAGGTGGTTGAGCCTATACCCAGTACGCCATTGGCGCCCAGGTCGCCGGCAGATGCCAGGATGTTGGATGATTGCGGTGGTGTTGAGTCCGTGACGGAGTTGCAGCCCGCCGTCGGGCTCAGCGCCGACTGGTCATCAATCAGTTGCACTGCCACCGGACTTTCGGTTCCTTGCTGACCCAGCCAGACATCCGCTCCGGCCAGGGGTCCCCAGAGCCCCCCAATGACAAAAGGCAAGCATTCCCAAACGTTTTCAGTGGCCGAGACGGTAATGGGTGGCAAATTCAGCGACTTCACCTTGCTGGCGAGCACGCGTAAACCAACCGACCCCGTATCCACCAGCACATGGTCAATCGTTACGCATTGCAGTGGGTCTGTACGCAGACCACCCGGGACACAAACGGTCACATCAGCGAACAGCGAATTCGTGCTGGCAGTTCCAAAACCTTGTGGGCCAAGGGCGTCCACGCTGACACGCAGGTTGTTGCCCGTCTGGATAAAGGATGTGGCAACGGCATCGTTCAGCAACTGGCAGTCGACATTGTTACAGCGCAGTGCAGTGGTGCTGGAGTCGCCGCCACCTCCGCACGACATCAATAGCAAGGCCCAAAAAAATACGCCGAACAGTCGAAAGACACAATGCACTTCGCGACTACCCCAGACCAATGGTTTGCAGATTGATACCCGGCGGCAACAGAGAGCGGCGGTACGCAAAACCGCTATACACACTCATGTGCCCCGATGATTGCACCACCAAGTCGCTCCCTTGGTGCAGAAACTGCCGCTGCATGCCACCGTGCCGGGCCGCATCGTGCGCGGCGCCGGTGTAAGCGGCGTAGGAACGGCCCAGCAAGCTCGACAAGTCGGGCTTGTACAAGGTGTGCCAAGTTACCGCAAAAACCTTCCCGTTGCCGGTGACGTACTGTGTGATGCGTGATCCATCGGCACCCTGGAGTTCATGCAGCGTGTACTGCGTCGCATGCGCCAGGGAGTGGGTTGCACGCATACGCAGGCGATCGCCAACGATGGAGCTTTCGTTTTCCCCCAACCCGGCCCAAGCCGACGACACACCCAGCAGGACCAGCGCCAGCAGACACCGGCGTCTACTGAAAGTCATACCGGTAGCCCAGGTAGAAGAAGTACGACTCGCTGGTCTCGTGGTTGGTGGGGCCATCGGTTTGCGAGGTTTCGTAAATGCCCTCGGCCATCACGTTGGCCCGGTCCGACAGCTTGTAGGAAACGCGCAGTCCCGGTGAGATGCGGCTGACCTTGGTCTGGGTGTTGTCGGTCTGGGTGTAGTAGCGGATGGACGGCTCCAGGCTCATCTTGTCACCCATGAAGCCGGTCAAATTGTTGTAGCCCAGTTGGGTGCCGTTCATGGTGTCACTGGTCACCTGGCTGATATTGAAGCCGCTGATGTCGCGCCCGGAATACAGGTTGGAGCCCGTGAGCTGGAACGACACGTTGTACTGCGCGCCGCTGGCCGGTTGCGCCTGGAAGTTGCCCACCGCCGGCAAGGCGCCCACTTCACTGTAATGCAGGTCCATGGAGCCCTGCCATTTGGCCGACAGCGCCCGCGAAAAACTGACCATGGCCTGCTTGGCCTGTGCCGCCGTGGCCAGTGCCGAGCGGTGTGCGCAATCCAGCGCCGACATGGACGGGCCGCATTGCAGCGTGGTGCGCAAGGGGTCGCCCAGGGCCGGGTTGAGCCGGTCCAGCAGGGAGCTGATCGAGGTGCTGCCGGACGAAATCAAGGCATCGCTGAGCTGCAGCGAAGGCGCTTTGCGGTCATCGATCAGCGTGGTGATGGTCGTGTCATACGGGCCCTGGAAGGAACCTTGCACGGTCAATGCATTGATCTCGTTGAAATTGATGTCGTAGTCCATCTGGGTGAACATGGACAGCGCCTCACCGAAGTAACGGACCTCGGTGCCAATGGCCCGCCGGTCCGAGTAACCCTCGGTGGTCTGCTCCACCAGTGACATGCTGCCGCCCCAGTGTTCAAACAGGTTGTCGGCTTCCAGCATGACACCGGCCATGGACTGCTGCGGCGCATTGACCAGGGTGTTGGCTGGCACGCCCAGCATGGCATCCACCTTGTAATGCTCGGCCATCGGCATGGCCATGGACACCCCATCAAAGAGGCCGAACAGCGAACCGCCGATGGCCGACTGGCGCCCGACACGGAAGTCCGTCCGGCTCTTGATGTCCCGGTAATCCACATAGGCGGCGCTGATCAGACCTTGTGTGGTGGAGTTCAGCGCACTGGCAGTCGCCAGGTTGTCGGAGTGCGAACCGCGCATCACCACTTTGGTGATGGATTCATCGGTTTCAAAACGCCCGGTGGCATCCCAGCTGGAAACCAGCACCGACTGGTTGGTGCGGGTCAGGGTGTTCTGGTCGATGCCGGTGGCAATGCTGACCAGCGAATCGGTCTTGGTCTGGCCGCCGTAATAGTATTGCGACACGCTGCCCGTGGCGCTCAGCCGCTTCTTGTCCGGCTTCAGGCCGGTCGCACCGGCCTGGACCACATTGGTGCCGGCTCCCAGCGCCAACAGCCGCTGCTCCACATGCGCTACCGCCTCACCATCGGGGTACAGCCGCAGATAGAGCTGGTATTCGGAACGGGCTTTGGCGGGGTTGTTCAGCGCCTCCCATGCCATACCGATCAGCTCCTGCGCAGCCGGTGTAAACGGGTTGGGTGGCAGCATCAAGGCCTTGTTGGTGATATCCACCGCGTCCTGGTAGCGGCGCTCATTGAAAGCCGCCCGGGCCTTAGCCAACAGGTCGGCGCCCTGTCCGTCCACATCCGACACGTTCACTTCCACCTGGGGCTGCGGGCCGGGCACGGCCGGCGCCGCGGCAACGGCCTCGGGTGCGCTAACCGGTGCCGCCAACTGCAGGGAATCGGCCATGGTCATCACACCGGCAGCGGGGAAACTGGCGCGTGCGCGCTGGCGTACCGTCTCGGCGTCTTTCTCGCTCTTGAAGAAGCCCATTACCAGGTCTACGCTCTTGACGCCGCCGCGCACACTGTTCTGGGTATAGACGTCATAGTTCTGGAACGCGGCCGGAATGCGGGGCATCTGCGCCGCCTGCTCCGGGCTGGCAGACTGCAGCACCACCACAAAGTTGCGGTCCAGCGCCGCGTCCGCGGGTTCAGGCAGGGCATCGGCCACGGACAGATCGCCCTCGGCCCGGTTCTTGAACACCAGGTCAATCACGCGGGAGCCCGGGCCCTGGCGCACCTGCAGCAGCATCTTCTCGCTCAGGCGCACGGTCAGCAACTTGGTCAGCGCCTTCGGTGCCGGGGTGTAGTTCAGGTCAATGCGCGGGCGTCCGGCATCGGCGCCCAGGCGTTTGCCTTCTTCTATGGTCTGGCTCAGCACCACCTCTTCGGCGGAGATCATCTGAAAGCTCAGCTGCGCCAGATCGGTGGCAGTGCCAGCCGCCGGCGCCTGGCGCAGGTAGCGCACATTGGCGGCAAAGGTGATGCGGGCAATCGTAGCCCCGCCGTCCTGCACCCAGTCCAGGCTCTCTATGGTTTGTGCTGCGGCCAGTTGCGCAAGCAGGGCCAGCGCGGCCCCTGCCAGCCAGGCAATGCGTGGAGATGTTTTCACTTCAAGGTCCCACCGGTATTGGCTTGGTTCTGGTTAGCCCACGCAATTGACGCCGTATCAATTCACCATTGGTGACGTGGCAGCTGATGCAGGTCAGCTTATCCGGGCTGGCAACATACAAAGGCGAAATATGGTGGTAATTTGCCGGCAACCAGCTCATATTCTTGTGGCAGTTGTCACACGAACGTGTGGTATTGAAATGCCCTGCCGGCCGGCCGGAGGCATTCATGCCGTTGTGGCAAGCCTGGCAGGTGTTGGCCGAAACGCCATTGTGGTTGAACTGCGCCGGCAACCAGGTGGTGGGACGGTGGCAGGTGTCACACGAGGTGCCAACCATCAAATGGCGCGCTGGCATGCCAGAGGCACTCTTGCCATCATGGCAGGTCTTGCATTTGCCGGCCTCGACGCCCTTGTGGTCGTAGCTGTTGCCCAGGCTTCCCCGGCTCAATTTTCCGCCTTGCGTATTGGGACGAATCAGGCTCATGTCGGGGTTGACGTGGGCCGAACGCATGACGGGCTTTAACAAGCTTCTGTGGTTATGGAATCCACTCGCATAGCTGTGGCAGTTGCCGCCGTCGCACTCGTTGGGAATCTTTTGCTTTGTACTGGTATGTTTGCTGGGCGTGCGCGTTTCAAAACCCTTGACATTGGTCCACGCCAGTTTGTCCTCATGGCATTGCGAACACAGCATGCCCGCGGTCTTCGCGTTGGCATGACCCGCACTGCCCATGGTGGTATTGGCGAACGTCGACGTACTGCTGTGGCACGCATCACAACTGAGCACTGCGGTACCTGTTTTGGTGGCTGTGGGCACGTGCGTTATCGTGGCTGTGGTGACGGGTCCTAATCCGGTTGTGATCATCGGCTGATACGTGATGGCGGCTGAACTGCAATCCGTATTGGACTGGGTTTTACAGCCCGCAAATGGAGCTGTTCCGCTGGTGCCACCAGCGCCGATGGTGTGGCACGTATTGCAGGATTGCGCTCCAGCGGCTGGTGCCGTATAGGACGCGGGAACAGCACTGATGCCCTTGTGAATTCCCGCTACCGACAGAACGCTGGATGAGGCGTAAGAATAATCGCCCGACGTTGCTGACGTGACATGGCAATCGGCGCAACTCGCGTTCGTGGTTGGCATGTGTCCTGGCGGTTTACCAGCAGCAATAAAGGAAGTGGTGCTGCTACCGTGGCACGACGTGCAGTTCCCGCCATCCAATGAAGACGTACCGGTGTGCTTGGCGTCGGCATATCCAAACGGGGTGGCGGCAGAACCCGGTCGGGTCTGGAATCCGGTGTACTGTGTGGTGAGCACCGACAGGTTCAAAACGCCTGGGCTCGGCTTGTAATAGGTGCCCATGCCCAACCATTGGGCACCACGCTCATGGCAGTCGGTGCAACTAAGCGTTCCGAGGTTGCTGTGAATAGTCGAATTGTCCACAGGCGCCGGACTTGCAAACAGCGAACCGGTGCTCGTCACGCCCACCAAGCCCGAAGGAATATTTTTCGTGTGGCAGGCGGCGCAGGCTACGGCGTAGGGAATATGCGTCGTGGCTGAAGGCGTAGGGCTTGATTTTGGTATCGCCACAATGGCAGTAACGCCCTTAAACGTACTGCCGGTGATTTTGTCACCATGGCACGCTTCGCAGGCTCCGATACTGGTGTGGTCGAACTTGCCGCCCGCAAACGTACCTCCGGTCACTGGCGTCACCAAAGGTCCACCTTTGTAGACGTGGCACACATCACATTTGTTGATGTTGCCGTACGGGATATGCACGATGCCATCGGTGATGGGCGACTTGATGATGTAGGCAGGAATCGCGTTTGCGCCACTGCCAGACGCAGCGATTGACATGTAGCTCGCATTGGTCTCGCTGTGGCACTGCTCGCAGTTGCTGGTGGTGGACTGCGCGTACTGGTGAATATTGGCAATGCTTGGGCGCGGCAGCGCGAAATTGATCGAACTGCTGACATAACCGCCACTGCCGTTGGACGCCAAGTTGGTATGGCAGTTCTGGCATTGCGCCGTGGCACTGTACGGAATGTGGTTGGCATTCTTGTCTACGGCCGAGAACGATTCCGTGCTGCCATGGCAGCCCGCGCACTCAGCACTACCACCCGGGTGGTTTCCATCGGTAATGGAGTTGCCACCACCGGTGCTGGTGGGCCGCGTCTGGAAGCCCTTGTACTGAACCGGTGGCGTGCTGGCAGGCTGCAAAGTGGTGAAGTTGCGCGGATACAGGCTCAGGTCCAGCCAGACCTTGCCGGCCTCATGGCAAGCGGCGCAAGCACCACTGACACCGGTGTGGATGGAGGGCCCATCCGGTGGCTGCAGACCGTTGTACTTGAACTTGGTAGCACCCAGCGTGGTGGTGGTGGACACCGCCGGCACCAGGGTGGACGGCATGCTGCCCAGATGGCAGGTCTCACAGGCCGTGCCGCTGTAGGTCAGCGGGATGTGGTCGTTGGTGCTGGTGCCGGCCGATCCGGCGGGCAGCACGACGATTTTGGTGATGCCCTTGAATGAACTATTGCCAATGTTGCTGCCATGGCAGGTGGCGCAGTCTTTGGCAATGCCGGCGTGGCTGTACTGACCCGCCGCAAAGGTGGTGCTGGTGTTGCCGATCTTGGACTGGCCAACCGGGACATTCAGGTGGCAGACGCCGCAGTCGGTTCCCGCCGGGTTGGGCACGTGAATCGGCGACAGAACCGGTGCCGTCATGCTGACCGGCACGATGCCGCCCTGGAAGGTGGTGGGCGTTACCCCACTGTGGCAGCTGGCGCAGGAGGCGGTTGCGTTCGCGTGGCTGAAACCGGAATTGCTGAACTTGGCACCGTTTTGTGTGGCAGAGGTCATGCTGCTGGAGCCGCCCACGTGGCAGTCCGCGCAATCGAGGTTGGCCATGGGGATGTGCACGGGCGTCGTACTACCGTCCGAAGCACCAACCACGGTCATTTTCGACGTGCTGTAGTAGGCGGCATTGGCGGCACTGTGGCAATCTGCGCACTTGGCGTTAACCGGTGCATTGGCGTGGGTCAATGCATTCGATGGCCAGACCCCGTAGTCGGGGTTGGTGTGGCAAGTGCCACAGGTCACGGACGCCGTGGGGATGTGGTTCAAGGGCTTGGCGGTGGCCTCCCAGACGGTGAAGCCGCTGTGGCAATCGGAGCAGTCGCGGTCGACCGGGTGCAGGCTGTCTTGCACGCTGTTGTTGGTCTTGGTGCCATAGGGTCGGGTCTGGAAACCATGGTAGGGCGCAACCTGGGTTGCCAGATACGGCGCCATTCCCATCCAGTCCATGCCCTTCTCGTGGCAGGTATTGCAACTGCCCGACACGCCGGCATGGATGGCATCGGTCTTGGGAGGCTGCAACAGGAAGCCGCTGTTGGGCGCTGCATGCGGCGCATTGCCCGGCACCAGCGCGGTGGGCATGGCATTGCGGTGGCAGTCCTCGCAGGTGGTGGAACTCGGGATGTGCGAAGTGGCTCCCGCCGTAATGGACGGCGGCATCATCACGATGCTGGTTATGCCCTGGAAGGAAGCACCCGTGATGGCGGGGCCGTGGCACTCGGCGCAATTGCTGGTCATGTTGCTGCCGTGGCTGAAGGACGAACCGCTGAACTTGGCCGTGAGTGGCATCGGCAACGTCAGGCTGCTGGTGTGGCAGCTTTCACAGGTCTGGCTGCGCATGGGCACGTGCTTGGCCGCATCGGGGCCGACCACCGCGCGCGTGGCGTTACTGCTGTAGGTGTCCGCATTGGCGCGACTGTGGCAGTCGGCACAGGCACTGTTGGTTGGCAGGTTGGCATGAATTGCCGTGATGGTCGGTGGGGTGCCCCAGGCTGTGTGACAGGCGGCGCAATTGGCGGAGCCGTTGTACGGAATGTGCGGCGTGGGCAGCGACGCGGCGCCAAAGGCATCGGTGTTGCCATGGCACTGCGAGCAGTCGCCCTTGTCGGGATGCCCGATGTCCAGCATCGAGGTGCCCGTTGCGTTGGCAATCATCGGACGGGTATGGAAACCGGTGTACAGGTAGTTGGGGTTGTTGGTCTGCACACTGGTCTGGTTGCGCGGATAAGCCGAGGCCACACCCACCCACGACAGGCCTGCCTCGTGGCAGCTGGCGCAGGTGCCGGTCACGTTGCTATGGATCGTGGGGGAATCGGGTGGCGATACGTTAAAGCCACTGCCGGGAACCGGGTGTGCTGCCGTCACCGACAACAGGCCAGCCGGAATGCTGCCGCTGCCGCTATGGCAGTTTTCGCAGGCTGCCGTCGTTGGGATGTGCGCGTTGGCGCCTGAGGTCTGCATCACGACCAGGCTGCTCACCCCCTTGAAACTGCTATTGGTAATGGTGGCGCCGTGACAGGCGGCGCAACCCGTCGTGAAATCCGTGTGGATGAACTGACCGCCTGAAAACGAAGGACTGCCGGTGTAGCCAGTCGATGGCACCAAACCGGGTGGAATGCTGTTGGCGTGGCAGATTTCGCAGCCCACATTGCTGCTGGTCGGAATGTGGCGGGGCGTCAGACCGTAAATTGATTTGGGAGTGACACCGTAAAAAGTTCCGGCAGCGACACCGGAGCCATGGCAGTCGCCGCAATTGGTCGTAATGCCCGTGTGAATGAAGGCCGAGCCGCTGAACTTGGAGCCTTCGGGCACGCTGCCGGCGGGCATGCTGGTGCCTGCGCCCATGTGGCAGGCCGAGCAGTCCAGACCACCCAGGGGAATGTGGTTGTTAAAACTGCTGTCTTGTGTCTGGATCGGCTTCAGCGTCGTGGTGGCCTTGAACTGCCCGACATTGGCCGAGTCGTGGCACTGCTGGCAGTTGCTGGTGGTCGATTGAATATAGGTATGGATCACACCCACCGTCGGCGCCGTGCCGAACTTGACGTGGCAGGTTGCACACGCGGTATTCGCGACGTAAGGGATATGGCCGTTCGGTTGGCTGGGCTGACCAAAGGCCAGCGTGTCACCGTGGCACAGCGAGCAGTCGCCCGAACTCTGGTCCGGGTGACCCCCGTCGGCCACCGAGTAACCCGACGCGTTCAACAACGGCCGGGTCTGGAAGCCGTAGTAGTTGCCGGTGCCGGACGTGGTACGGGGCGGGCTGAGCAGGTTCATGCCCATCCAGCTCAGACCGGCTTCGTGGCAGCTGTTGCAGCTGACTTTGGCGTCGTTGTGAATCGTGACCGAATCGGGCGCCGGTGCCTGGAACAGGCTGCCCGGTACGTTGCGGGTAGACGAGGCCGGGATGAGCGCGGTGGGCTTGCTCGACGCGTGGCAGTTTTCGCAGGTCGTCGAGGTGGGCAGGTGTCCGCTGGGCGCGGCGGTCGATGGCATCACGATGATGGGGTTGATGCCATAGAAGCTGCTGTTCGAAATATTCGGGCCATGGCAGGCCTCGCAGCCGGTATTCGCCGCCGGGTGCAGGAACTGTGCGTTGGCAAAGGTGGTCATGCCCAGAGCGGGAACCAGGCCCGTGGGCGCGCCATTGGTGTGGCAGGTGTCGCAGGCGGCGCCGGCGGTGGTGGGCACGTGCGCCGGTGCCAGGTTGCCAATCGTCTTGGGGTAGACACCCTTGAAGGTGCTGGCGGTCACCGTCGCGCCATGGCAGGTCGCACACGATACGGTGCTGCTGGCATGGTTGAACAGGGAACCACTGAACTTGGCGCCATCGGGCACCAGGGCGCTTGCAACGCTGGAGCCGGCACCGACGTGACAACCCTCACAACCCAGACCGCCCATCGAAATGTGCAGGTCCGGCACCGTGACAACGGCCGTCTTCATGCCGGTGCTGTAGAAGGCTGCCTTGGCGGTACTGTGGCATTGGTCGCAACCGACGATGGACTGGCTGTACAGGTGGATGGCCGACACCTTGGGCAGGCTGCTGAAGTTGCCGTGGCAGGCGGCACAGCCCACGTTGGCGTCAAACGGAATGTGGTTGTCGGGCTTGACCGGTGCGCCGAACGCAATGGTGTTGCCATGGCACTGCGAGCATTCGCCGGTGCCCAGGTGGGCCGCATCGTCCACCGAGGTAATCGTTCCGCCGCTGACGGGGCGGGTGTGGAAGCCGGTGTACAGGTCGGTGGCGACGCCGGTGTAGCTGGGCGGGTTGCGACGGTAGTCGGCCATGCCCATGCCCATCCAGGTCATGCCGGCTTCGTGGCAGTTGTTGCAAGTGGTCACGCCGCTGTGGATGGCGATGGAGGTGGGCGCCGGGTTCTGGAACAGGCTGCCCGGAACATTGTGGATGGCCGTCACCGACGAAAGCCCGGTTGGCACCACACCAACGTGGCAGCTGTCACAGGTGGCCGACGTCGGCATATGGGAGCTCGTGCCTGCCGGCGAGGTGGCGGGCATCAGCACGATGCTGGAAATGCCGTAGTAGCTGGCACCGCCGGCGTGGCAGGTGGCGCAGCTGACGTTGACACCCGTGTGGCTAAAGGCGGAGCCGCTGAACCTGGAGGCTTCCGTCCACACGCCGGGCGCCAGACTGGTGCCCGCGCCAACGTGGCAGGTTTCGCAACCGGCGCTACCCATGGGCACGTGGTTGCCGATGGGCGGCACGATGGGACGCAAGGTGGTGGTGGGCGCAAATTCTTTGGCGGCGGCAGCGCTGTGGCACTGCTGGCAGTTGCCGCTCGGATTTTGAATATAGGCGTGGATATTGGCGATGGTGGGCGCCGTACCAAAGCTGACGTGGCAGGCACCGCATGCCGTGTTGGCTACATAAGGGATGTGGTGTGCCGGTGCAACCGGCGTACTGAAGTAGTCAAAGCTCAGGTGGCAGGCGGAACAATCGGTCGGGCCGGGCGGGTGCGGCGAAAGGTCGGCAACGGAATACCCGCCGCCACCCGGTGTGGGCCGGGTATGGAAGCCGGTGTAGGACGCATTGGCGATGTATTGGGTGGGTGCGCGGGTGTAGCCCGACACACCGATCCAGTTCATACCGGCCTCGTGGCAGGTGTTGCAGCTGCCGCTGACGCCACTGTGAATCGCGCCCGGCGTGGGCAGGGGGCTGGAGAACTGGCTGCCCGGCACGCTGTGGGCCAGGGTGACGGAAATCAAACCCGACGGCGCGGTGTGACAACTCTCGCAGCTGGCCGTGGTGGGCAGGTGCCCGCTGGTGGCAAATGTGGTGGGCCTGACGACCAGGCTGGTGGCCGACACACCGTAGAAACTGCTTGCACTCACGCTGGCGCCGTGGCAGGCATCGCAACCACTGCTGACGCCCTTGTGGTTGAACTGTCCACCTGCAAACGTGTTGGGGGCGGTGCCGCCGCTGAAGGGGATTTGCACTGCCGGCACGCTGGTGTGGCAGTCTTCACAAACCTGCGACGAGGCGATGTGCGAGGGTGCCAGTCCGATCCGGTTTTTGGGCGTGATACCGGCATAGGTACCGGTCACAACGCCATCGCCGTGGCAAGTCGCGCAGCCGGATTGGATGCCGGTATGCACGAAGCCCGATTTGCTGAACTTGTCACCGTCAACGACGGTTGCATGCACATCGCTGCCCGGCGCAACGTGGCAGGCATCGCAAGCCTGTCCGTTCATGGCAATGTGGTTGGCGGGTGGCGCGGTGATGACGGGCGTCATGGGATACGTGGTGGTATCTCCATGGCACTGCGCACAGGTTGTGCCGGCCCTGGCATTGGCATGGATATCGGTCAGCCCGGGCATGACCTTGTAGTCACCGGTCTTGTGGCAGGTGGCACACGCGGCCGTGGCGACGATGGGTATGTGGTTGCTCGGCAGGTTGGTTGCCAGAAATCCGTCGTTGATGGTGTGGCAGGTGGCGCAATCGCCACCGGTCTGGTGTGCCGGGTCCGCAATCGAATAACCGCCACCGCCAATATTGGGCCGGGTCTGGAATCCGATATACGGTTGTGCGACCGAGGCGTTCAGGCTGGCCGTTCGCGGGCCGTACAAATCCATGCCGACCCAGGACAAGCCCGCTTCGTGGCAAGCCGCGCAGCTAACGCTCATGTTCGCATGAATGTCTGCGGACGAGGGCTTGAGCAACTGGAAACCGGTGCCCGGCACGGTGGCGGTGGCATTGGCTGCCAGCAAGCCGGATGGGGCGGGTTTGTGGCAAGTCTCGCAGGCGGCCGCGGTGGGAATATGTGCAGTCGGGCCGGACCCGCTGCTCGAAGGCATGGGAATGATGTTGTTGATGCCGAAGAAGCTGAGCGAAGTCCCGTTGCTGCCGTGGCAGCTCGTGCAGCCGGTGCTGACGCCGCCATGGTTGAACTTGGCGTTGGTGAATTTGGCACTGTTGCCGACCGGGAGCTGCACGCCGCTGCCAGCGACCAGGTGACAGGTTTCGCAGGCCTGGCCATTCATGCCGATATGGTTGTCCGGCGGGGCCTTGATGGGCGGGACCATATGCGCCGAGCTGTAGGCCGACGCAGCAGCACTGCTATGGCACTGCTGGCAGTTGGTGCTGCTGGAAGGCGCGTTCTCGTGAATGGCCTGCAGAGTGGGCATCTTCGCGTAGTCGGCGTCGGTGTGGCAATTGGTACAGGAGACCGCCGCGATAGGAATGTGGTTGTTCGGAATCTTGGGGCCGGTGAACTGGATGGTGGTGTGGCACTTGTCGCAGGCCTGGCCTTGGGCCAGGACGGCCGCATGGGTCGCGTCCGGCGGACTGGTGCGCACGCCAGGATGCGGGTTGGCGGGGCTGTGGCAGTTCAGGCAGGCAAGGGTTTTGACCGCCACGTGGTTGAAGGTGAGCGCGGCATCGGCAAACTGCGCCATATTGGCCTGGTGGCAGCTTTCGCAAGGGGCGTTGCCGGTCGGGATATGGTTGACCGGCATGACCGAGAAGGTGGCACGCGGGTTGTTCCAGCCGTGGCAGGAAGCGCAGTCCTTGGGTGTGCCCTTGAACACGCCTTTCAGGTGACAGGTTTCGCAGCGCACATTCTGGTGCTGTGCATTCAGGACAAAACCGGTGCTGCTGTGGTCAAAGTCGTTACCCGATTGCTGGGCCTGGGCCAACTGCATGGCCCCCAGTTGCATCAGGGCCATGGCAAGCAAAGCCAATCCGCCCATCCAGAGGGGCTTCAGTGCACGCCTGCGCAGCAACGCAAGCAGATTTTTTAGCTTGGCCATTAGCAGTTACCTCGATTTTCGATGTAGTGTGAATTCATTTTTCCGACCCCTGACCTGCGCGACTTTTTACTTTTTTCCAGCTGTCCACCTGGTGGCACTGCTCACAGCGGGGGCCGAAACCACCGTTGTGCACATCATCCTTGCGGTGGCAGGCCACACAGGCCGTGCCGACGGGTGCCGCATCCTTGTCGGGCGGCGCCACCTGTTTGTGGCAACTCGCACAGGCCACCTTGGCGTGCGAACTCTCCAACCGGTATTTGGTGCGGGTGTCGTGGTCAAACGACCAGGTAGTCCAGGCCCGCGCGTTGTGGCAGGACTCGCAGCGCACGCCGAACACCTGCTTGTGCTTGTCGTCCTTCTTGTGGCAGCTGTAGCAATCGCGCGCGGCGTCCTTGTAACGCAGGCTGCTGTGGCAGGCCTTGCACTCGGTGAGGATGTGCTTGCCGGTGAGCGGGAAGCGCGACTTGCCGTGGTTGAAGCTGGTGCCCTTCCAGGCCTTGTCGTTGTGGCAGCTCTCGCATTTGTCGCCCAGCTGGGTTTCGTGCTTGTCGTCCTTCTTGTGGCAGCTGATGCACAGCAGCGCGGTGTTGCGCATGCTGCTCAGGTCCTTGTGGCAGGCCACGCATTTCACGCTGGGAGCGGCATGGGCGTTGCGCAGCTGGAACTTGGTCTTGTCGTGCTGGAAGCGGCCTTCGGTTTTCTTCCAGTCCTGTTCGTTGTGGCAGTCGGCACAGGTGGTGCCCAGGTTGGCCTTGTGCTTGTCGTCCTTCAGGTGGCAACCGATGCAGTCCTTGGGTGCCTCTTTGAACAGCTGGCTCTTGTGGCACTCCTTGCACTCCACCTTGAAGTGTTTGCCCAGCAGCGGGAAGCTGGTTTTCTCGTGGTCAAACTTGGCCACTTCCTTCCAGTTTTTCTCGGTGTGGCAGGTCACGCAGTTGGTGCCCAGCGACTCCTTGTGCTTGTCGTCCTTCTTGTGGCAGGCATAGCACTCCTGCTTGAGCTTGTCCTTGTACAGGTTGCCGGTGTGACAGGCCTTGCACTCGGTGCTGCTGTGCTTGCCCTTGAGCAGGTATTTGGTGTCCGTGTCGTGGTTGAAGGTGGAGGGCTTCCAGGCCTTGGTGCCGTGGCAGGTCTCGCACTTCTCGCCATACAGGCCCTTGTGGCCCTTTTGCTCGTCGTTCTTCTTGTGGCAGGCGTAGCAATTTTTCGGCGTGTCCTTGTAGACATTGTTCTTGTGGCAGTCCGCGCACTTGACGTCCGTGTGCTTGCCGGTGAGGGCGAACTTGGTGGTGTCGTGGTCAAACTTGGCGTCCTTCCAGTCGGACTCGTTGTGGCAGTCGGCGCACTTGGTGCCCAGGCTGCCCTTGTGTTTGTCGTCCTTCTTGTGGCAGCTGTTGCAGTCCTGCGCCGCTTCGCGGTACTTCTTGCCGCTCACATGGCATTTTTCGCAGGCCACTTTCTCGTGCTTGCCCTTGAGGCTGTAATCGGTCTTGGCGTTGTGGTCGAACTTCTTCTTGTCAAAGTCGGTGCTTTTGAAGTCGCGGCCCTTGTGTTCGCTGTGGCAGCTCTTGCAGACAACGGGCTGCTCCAGGTGGCCGTGCATGCCGGTCTTGGCACGCACGTCGGCACCCACGGGTTTGTGGCAGTCCATGCACAGGCGGTCCTGCGCCTTGCGGTCGAGTTTGACGTGGCACTGTTTGCAATCGTCCTCGTACTTGGCGTGGTCCTGCATCAGCTTGCCCGGCGCCATGATGGACTCAATGCCCTGGGCCTGCGCGCCCGACACCCAGCACAGCAGCAGGCCGCAGGCTATCCACAGCAGGTGCCGGATGGTTTGCAGCAAGGAGGTGCGGGCGGTTGTCATGCGGGAGTGCGGCTTAGTAGGCGTGGACCGCGTAGATGTGGACCAGGGTGGTCGCGATCAGCACATACACGAAGGGAATGTGGGCCACATGCCAGAGCGAGAACAAAAACGAGTAGGCCGAGAACTGCGACACCCGGACCACCGAGTTCAGATAGGCGTCCACCGTCTTGCGGGCGCGGCTGCGGCGGCGCTGCAGATCCTGCTTGCTCCAGTGCTGGCTGGCAGCCATTTGCGGCAGCAGCAGTTCGAGCTCGGCCACGCATTGGCGGTACACCAGGTATTGCCGCAGGGGCAGCCAGAACACGGCACGGAAATTGGTGGCCCAGCCCTCGGGCGACTCCTGCTCGCGCTGCTCAAAGGCCTTGAGCCGCTGCTCCACGCGCGGGGCAAAGGCCAGGCGCGAGCGGGCATCTTCCTTGTCCATGCCGGCGTTGCGCATCAGGGTCTGCAGGTCGGTCTGCTCGCCCTGCAAGCCGCGGTTGATGCGCTGAAAGATAAAGCGTCCCACCACGCCGCTGCCGGCCACGATCAGCATGCTGTAGAGCGCCACCGCGGCATTCAGGGAACCGGTACGGAAGTTGGAGTGCAGCAGGATCATCAGCGGACCCAGCACGCCCAGCGCAATGTGCAGCCAGAACCAGCCCTTGATGCTGCCCCAGTTGCGGGCAAAGCGCACGTACTTGCGCAAGGGGTAGCTCAGCAGCACCAGCATCATGACGGCGCCCGTGACACCCACCCAATAGCCGGTGTCGTCCCCGGGCTCAAACAGCGCGAGCTGGCTGATACGCCAGGTTCCCCACACCAACAGCGTCAACGTCAGGTAGACCAGCGTATCCCCGCCCAGGAGCTGCAAGGATGACTTGCTTTGCCCCCGGCTTGCCGGCTCCTTGTCTGCTGCAGTGTTCATATTTATGTTGTTGGCGTGAATGCCATGTCCCGCCCACCCTGGAACGATTAAAAACTTGCCTCGACCTTACAAAGAAGCCGTTACAAAAAGCTTAAGAAAAGCGGATTTTTTGTAAGGTTGTAGGCAAAAACCTACATTTTTGGGGGCTATCTTGGTAACAAGATGTACAGCGCCTCCAAGGGCGAAGGCGCTGCCTTGCGCAGCCTATGCGTCGGGGCGGCCGCCCGGTGTTTTGACCGGTGGGGTTTCGGACCGCGGTTGTTCCGCATCGCTGTACAGCATGGACAGCATGAAGCTCTCACCAAACTCTTCGTGGTCGCCCTTGTTGAGCTGGTAGGCCAGCGCAGCCCAGACCGACGCGTAGACGGCAATGGCCAGAATCACCATGAGCGAGAGAAAGTCAATCTGGCGCAAATGCACACCGGGCCACGGCGACTGGGTCAGAACATAGGCCGCCGCCAGAACCAGCAGGGTGACCAGCCGGCCGTAGCTGGCGGCATTGCGCACCCGGATCTTGCGTTTGCGCACCAAGGCCATGCCCAGCACGGCGAAGCCCAAGATGAGCGCCAGCAAAATCAACGCTGCAAGGGTGATTGGTTTCATATTTTGGGTGGTTTCAAGGACTGCTGCATTATCGGTGGTGTCGCCAGGCGCTCATTCGGTGCCGAATTTGGTCTCGAAGCGGATCCCGATTTTCTGCAACAGGGGCGTGGGCAGCAAGCCGCCGGCGCAAACAATCACCACATCGTTGGGCAAGGTCTGTTGTTCGCCCTGCGCCTCGATCAGCACGTCTTTTTCGCGGATTTCCTTCACGCCGGAATTGAGCATGACCCGGATCCGCCCGGCTTTTTCGCCCTGCTCCAGCAGGCTGCGGTTCTTTTGCTTGACGCGGGAAAAAGCGGCGCTGCGGTAGGACAGCGTGACCGTGCTGCCAGGCTGGTCTGAAATGGCGATCGCGGCTTCCAGCGCGCTGTCGCCACCGCCCACCACCAGCACGTGCTGGCCCTTGTACTGTTCGGGGTCGAGCAGGCGGTAGACCACCTTGTGCGATTCCTCGCCGGGCACGTCCAGTTTGCGTGGCGTGCCGCGCCGGCCCATGGTGAGCAGAACGCTGCGTGCCAGGTAGCCGCCCTTGTTGGTGCGGACCAGGAATCCGTCGTCGGTTTTTTCGATGGATTCCATGCGCTCCCGGAAGGAAATCTGCAGGCCGGTCTTTTGCACCACATCGTTCCAGAATTCCAACAGCTTTTCCTTCTGCACTTCGCCGAACTTGACGGTGCCGATGATGTCCAGCACCACCGGCGCCGTCATGGCGATCTTCTGGCGCGGGTAATGGTAGACCGCGCCGCCCAGCGAGTCTTCCTGTTCGATCAGCTTGTATTTGAGTTTGTGGTGAACCGAGGAGAGACCGGCCGACAGCCCGGCCGGGCCGCAGCCGATGATGACCACGTCAAATTCCGCCGCGCCGCTGGTGCGCTTGCGTATGGACTGGATGGCCTGGCGGCCCTGCTCGGCAGCCTTGCGGATCAGCCCCATGCCGCCGAGTTCGCCGGCAATGAATATGCCCGGCACATTGGTTTCAAAATCGACGCTGATATTGGGAATGTCAATGCCGCGCTTCTCGGTTCCGAACACCAGCTTGATGGCGTCAAACGGACAGGCCGCCAGGCAGGCACCGTGGCCGATGCAGTGCGCCGCATTGATGAGCACGCCCTTGCCGTTGACGATGCCGATGGCGCCCTCCGGGCACACCGTGGTGCAGGAGCCCGAGCCAATGCACAGGGCGGGGTCAAAGATGGGGTGCAGCGAGGGTGGCTCGGCCAGCCCGCTTTGAATCGACTCGCGCAGCAGTGACTTGTCGGTCTCCACCTTTTTCACGTGGCGCCGCGAGTACAGCACGATGATCGTGATGATGATTGCGGCATACAGGTATAGGTAGTTCATGGCTCGGTCCGCAAAAACGGCGGCCCATTTCCCCTCAGGCCGCACACGCTGGTACAGCCTGCATTATTCCCCATGCGCTTTACGGCATGCTTATGGGGCTTGCAGCGCCGCGTCCAGCACCTCGACCCAGTGCCGTACCGGCGTGGCGGTGCCGCTTTGCAAATGGGTGATGCAGCCGATGTTGGCGCTGATGATGACCTCGGACGCGGCAGGCTGCAGATTACCCAGCTTGCGGTCCCGCAGCTGGTACGACAGCTCGGGATTGAGCACGGAGTAGGTACCGGCCGAGCCGCAGCACAGGTGCGATTCGTTGCTGGCCAGGCGCACGGCAAAGCCCAGTGCCGCCAGATGCTGCTCGACGCCACCGCGCAGCTTCTGGCCGTGCTGCAGGGTGCAGGGCGGATGAAATACCAGGCCGGCCCGGGGCGCATCGCGGAGCTTGTCGCGCAGCGCAGGCACCAGTTCCGGCAGCAGTTCGCTCAGGTCGCGCGTGAGTTCGCTGACACGGGCCGCCTTGGCGGCATACGCCGGGTCGGCACGCAGGATATGGCCGTATTCCTTGACCGTGACACCGCAGCCCGAGGCGTTCATCACCAGTGCTTCGACACCGCTGCCGCTGCCTGACGCAATCAGCGGCCACCAGGCGTCGATGTTGGCGCGCATCTGCGCCATGCCGCCGTCCTGGTCATTCAAGTGGAATTTGACGGCACCGCAGCAGCCCGACTTGGGTACCACCACGCATTGGATGCCGGCGGCGTCCAGCACCCGGGCTGTAGCGGCATCGATGTTGGGAGCCATGCTGGGCTGGGCGCAACCGGCCAGCATCAGCACCTTGCGGGCGTGGCTGCGCGTTGGCCAGGTGCCCGCGTCCTGTTTGACCGGCACTTTGGCTTGCAGGCTGGCAGGCAGCAGCGGGCGCACCAGCTGACCGAGCTTCATGGCAGGAGCAAACAGGGGGGACGGCAGGCCTTCCTTCAAGGCCCAGCGCACGGCCTTCTCACCGGCCGGGCGCGCGACCTTGGCATCCACCAGCTTGCGGCCTATGTCCACCAGATGCCCGTAGTCGACACCGCTGGGGCAGGTGCTTTCGCAGTTGCGGCAGGTCAGGCAGCGGTCCAGGTGCAGTTGCGTGGCGCGCGTGGGTTCGGCGCCTTCGAGCACCTGCTTCATCAAATAGATGCGGCCACGCGGACCGTCCAGTTCGTCGCCCAGCAGTTGGTAGGTGGGGCAGGTGGCGGTACAGAAGCCGCAGTGCACGCATTTGCGCAGGATGGCCTCAGCCGCCAGCCCGTCGGGCGTGCCCTGGTACTCAGGCGCGAGATTGGTTTGCATCAGATCAGTCCGGGATTGAAGAGGCCTTGGGGGTCAAAGCTGGCCTTGAGGCGCTGGCTGATGGCGTCCAGGCTTGGGCTGTTGGTCTGCAAGCTGTTGGATCTGCCCGCGCCGGTGTTGGCGGCGTTGCCGGCCTGGCCCACAGCATGTGGGTCCACGAAGACAGTGGCGCTGCCACCGGCGGCGTGCGCCAGCGCCTTTAATTCAGCGGCCGCACGGGCGGGAGCCCAGAGCCAGCGCAGTCCGCCATGCCACTCCACCAGGGGATGGCCGGGCAGGCGCAGCACCGGCGCGGTCTGCGGCACGCTGATGCGCCAGAGCACCGCGTCGGCAGGGGGCGGCGCCGTAAAAAAGGGCAGTTGCTGGTTGCGGCACAGGCTCCAATCGGGCGCCGTCTGCGCGTTGTCCAGGCGCTGGCCCGGCACTTCGGCCAGCATGCGCTGGCATGCCGCCTCCACCGCCGCCATGGCGCCACGCAGGCGCACATACAGGCTGGGTTTGGCCGGTATGCCGGGAACCGAGTCGTCCATCACCCAGCAACTGGCGTTGAGTGGCAGGGGTTCGCCACCCCAACGGTGCAGATGTTCCAGCGCTTCGGCCTGCTCCAGTGCGAAGCACAGGGTGGCTTCGGCAGGGGCCACCGGCAGTACTTTGAGTGAGACTTCGGTCAGCAGGCCCAGCGTGCCACGCGCGCCCACCATCAGACGCGAGACGTCGTAGCCGGCCACGTTTTTCATGACCTGGCCACCAAAAGTGAGGTGCTGGCCCAGACCGTTGATGAGCTTGATGCCCAGCACGTAGTCGCGCACGCTGCCGACACTGGCGCGAGCCGGGCCGGCCAGACCGGAGGCGACCATGCCGCCCACGGTGGCCGCGGCTGCGCCGGACTGTGACCAGCCGAAGTGTGGGGGCTCAAATGCCAGGCACTGCCCCTGCTCGGCCAGCAGGGCCTCCAGGTCAGCCAGCGGCGTGCCGCAACCCACGGTGACCACCAGCTCGGTGGGCTCGTAGCTGATGACGCCACGCAAGCTGCGCGTGTCCAGCAGTTCGCCATGCGAGCGGCCCAGAAAGTCTTTGCTGCCGCCGCCGCGCAGGCACAGCGGGGTGCCGTCTGCGCGCGCCGCGGCGATGCGGTCGGTGACCGTGCGCAGTGCGTGTTCCATGTTTGCCATGGCGCCGATGGTACGGGCTGCCTTGGCGGCAACGCGTGAATTATTTGAACGTCTGCGCGTGAAAAAATTAGTCCACGAAGCAATTCACCGGCAGCCCCGGTGTTTCCACCCGGGTAAAGAACACGGCACCCGAGTCGGGGAACAGGGCCAGTTCGGCTGCGCTGCGGCCATGGCGGGCGGTGGTGAGGTACAGGGTTTTCAGGTCTTCACCACCGAAGCAGGGCATGGTGGGACACTGGGCCGGGGTTTCCAGGGCCTGCAACAGGCGGCCGTCGGGCGCAAAGCAGCAGACCTGCCGCCCCTCAAACATGCTGACCCAGTAATTGCCCCGCACATCCACTGCCGCGCCATCCGGGCGGCCCGGGTAACTGCGATCGGCAAAGGTCCAACCGGCGGGCTTGGCTGCAAACTGCAGGTGGGTGCGGTGCCGGCTCAGGGCATTGGCAGACGCATCAAAGTCCCAGGCATGGACCACATGGCTGGGCGTATCGGCCCAGTACAGGGTGGTGCCCTGCGGGCTCCAGGCCAGGCCGTTGGCTGTGAGCGCGTCGCCGGCCTGGCGCTGCACTTGGGCGGCGCCGGCGCGGCAGTCAATCGAAAACAGCTCGGCGGCACGAGCAGCTTTGGGCTCGTCAATGGTGCCAACCCAGAAGCGGCCCAGCGCATCGCACTTGCCGTCATTGGCACGCACCGTGGCCGTGTCGTAGGGCAAGCAGGTGATCAACTCCAGCGCGCCGGCCCATTCCCGGGCGCGAAACACGCCGTGGCGCAAGGCAATCACCAATCCGCCCGTTGCAGCCGGAGCGATGCAGCCCGGTTCGCTGGGCATGTCCCAAGCCTGCACCGTGCCCATGTAAATATTGGACCGCAGGATTTTCTTGCCGGCGATGTCCACCCAGTACAGCATCTGTTCCTGCGGCTGCCAGAACGGGGATTCGCCCAGTTCGTAGGTGTCCGGTCCCAATTTTTGCCAGGTTGTCGGGCTGCTCATGCGGGTGTCTCCTGCTGAATGGGGGTGGATCGGTTCATGCCAATGGTTGCACCTGGATGCGCATGCGGGCGGCAAAGGTCTCGCCGGGCTGCAGCACACGCGCACCCAGGGACTCTGGCGTTACGCCGGCTTGCTGTGCCAGGGCCAGGGCGTTGTTGACATGGCTGACCGGCTCGATGGCGATGCTGTCGCGCTGGGGCGTGGTGAATACCACCAGGTGGTCCAGATCCGACGTCAGGCGCATGCGCAGGCCGGCCTCAATGAGTTCCACCGTGCCGCGCCAGCCGTCAAAGCAGTGGTCAATATCCAGCGCGCTGCAGTCGTTATCCAGTCCGGCATTGGCCCGCCGTTGGGTGGGCAGGGTGTCAGCGCCCATCTCCCAGCGGCCTGCGGCGGCAAATGCAATATGCGTCTGTGCGCTCTTGGCAAAGTACGGGTGCCAGCCCAGGCCCGCAGGGGCAGCGACACCGGCACGGTTGGTGATGGACAGCTGCAGTTCCAGCGCATCGTCGCTCAGGCTGAAGGTCTGGCGGCTGTCAAAGGCAAAGGGCCAGGCGGCATCGGCCGTGTGGCGGTAGCCCAGCACCGCGTGGGTGGCACTGGCCTCCTCCACTGCCCAGGCGCGTTCCCAACCCACGCCATGGATGGTGTGCGGCTCGGGAGCGAAGTTCTGCGGCAAGGTGTATTCCTGGTCCGCCCAGTGCAGCTTGCGCCAGCCGATGCGGTTGGAATAGGGCACCAGCGGGTAGCTGCCGGATACGCGCACCGACTGCAGTGTGGCGGCGGGGGTGGAGCGCAGCACTTCCTGCTGCCCGAACCACAGTCCGGCCACGCAACCGCCCAGGGCAGGCTGCAATTCGCAGCGCAGGGCACCGCTCAGGAGAGAAATGGAAGAGGTCATAGGGCGTAGAGCGTCCAGGTTTGGCACGGCAGCTCGCGTGGCCATGCTGGCGGATTGTGCATTGCCGAACGCCCAAAAAAGAGGCCCGGAGCAACTGAGGGGTTACCAAAGTTGCGCCGGGCCTGACCACCAGCAGGGCTGGCGGTAGGGATGCTAGTGCTTAGCGACCGTAAGCAGACTCGCCGTGGGACGTGATGTCCAGGCCTTCGCGTTCGTCTTCTTCTGTGACACGCAGACCGATGGTCTTGTCCACAATGAAGTAGGCAACGAAGGACACGACACCAGACCAGACGATGGTGGTCAGCACAGCCTTGGTCTGGACCCAGACCTGGGCGCTGATCGAGTAATCCGCTGCAGTGATGCCGGTAGCCGTCACCCAGTCAGCCACGAAACCGGGGCCGCCCAGGGATGGCGAGTTGAACACGCCGGTCAGGATGGCACCCAAGATGCCGCACACACCGTGCACGCCGAACACGTCGAGTGTGTCGTCAGCGCCCAGCAGCTTCTTCAGGCCCGTCACGCCCCACAGGCCGGCAAAACCGGACAGCAGACCAATGATCAGGGCGCCGCCGATGCCGACGTTGCCGCAAGCGGGGGTGATGGCAACCAGACCGGCCACGGCACCGGATGCAGCACCCAGCATAGAGGCTTTGCCCTTGTGCAGTGCTTCACCGATAGACCAGGTCAGCACGGCAGCAGCGGTAGCGCCAAAGGTGTTGATGAAGGCCAGAGCCGCGAAGCCGTTGGCTTCCAGCGCAGAGCCGGCGTTGAAACCGAACCAGCCCACCCACAGCAGCGCAGCGCCAACCATGGTCAATGTCAGGCTGTGAGGAGCCATGGATTCTTTGCCGTAACCGACGCGCTTGCCGATGAAGTAGGCACCCACCAAACCAGCCACAGCCGCGTTGATGTGCACCACGGTACCGCCGGCGAAGTCCAGCGCACCCCATTGCCACATCATGCCGGCAGTGGCGTTGACTTTGTCGACCACTTCTTTGCTGGCGTAAGCGTCCGGGCCGGCCCAGAACCAGACCATGTGTGCCATGGGCAGGTAGCTGAAGGTGAACCACAGAACCATGAAGGCCAACACGGCGGAGAACTTGATACGTTCGGCAAAGGAACCGACGATCAGGGTACAGGTGATACCGGCAAACGTAGCCTGGAAGGCAGCGTAGACGATTTCAGGGATGTAGACGCCCTTGCTGAAGGTGGCCGCGTTGGCAAAGGTGCCGGCCGCGTTGTCCCAGATGCCCTTCATGAAGAGTCGATCCAGACCACCGATGAACTGGTTGCCTTCGGTGAATGCCAGGCTGTAGCCGTAGATGAACCACAGCACCACGATCAGCGAGAACGTGACCATGACCTGCATCAGGATGGACAACATGTTCTTGCTGCGCACCAGGCCGCCATAGAACAGCGCCAGGCCAGGGACGGTCATCAAGATCACCAGCAGGGTGGAGACCATCATCCAGGCGGTGTCGCCCTTGTTGGGAACGGGGGCAGCGGGGGCCGATGCGTCAGCTGCCGGGGCGGCGGCCGCAGCGGCAGCGGGTGCAGCCGGGGCCGCAGCGGCAGGCGCTTCGGCCTTGGCTTCAGAGGCCACAGCAGCCGGGGCGGCGGTCTGGGCTGGCGCGAACGTCGCGGCAGTCAGCAGGCCCAGCCCCAAGGCGAGGGAAACAAGCAGTTTTTTCATGATTTTTTTCCTTTATGTAGTGGTCAGAGGCGCTTACAGCGCTTCCTTGCCCGTCTCGCCAGTGCGGATGCGCACGACTTGTTCAACGTCGTAAACAAAGATCTTGCCGTCGCCGATCTTGCCGGTGCGCGCGGCACCTTCGATGGCTTCAATGACTTGCTCCACCAGAGCGTCGTCAATGGCAGCTTCGATCTTTACCTTGGGCAGAAAATCGACCACGTACTCAGCACCGCGGTAGAGTTCTGTATGGCCTTTTTGCCGTCCGAAGCCTTTGACTTCGGTAACGGTAATGCCTTGCACGCCAATGCCGGACAAGGCTTCACGCACCTCATCGAGCTTGAACGGTTTAATGATGGCCGTTACGAGTTTCATGTGTTCACCTCAGCTAGATATCAGGGTTGCAGACACCGGGCAGTAGCTGCCGGCTTCTCCAAAAATCAGGAGATAGTCTGACTAAGCAGGGTCCGTGCCAACCCGGTCATACAGGGATGGTGTGCACTTGTGTGCACCGATTGGCGCCAGCTGCGTTATAAAACTGTACAAATAATCAGCTCGCACGCAGTTGGTGCACGCGTAAACCACGCACTCGATGCATGCGCACTATTTTGGAAATCTCTGAAATGAGCCTATCTTTGGTGCAGAGCCGCGCTCTGCTGGGTCTGGAAGCCGCGCGAGTCACCGTCGAAGTGCATCTGGCCAATGGCCTGCCGAGCTTTACCTTGGTGGGTCTGGCGGATGTGGAAGTCAAGGAAGCACGCGAGCGGGTGCGCTGCGCCATCCAGAACTCCGGACTCGAGTTCCCCAACAACAAACGCATTACCGTCAACCTGGCGCCGGCCGACCTGCCCAAAGACTCCGGACGGCTGGACTTGCCGATTGCACTGGGCATTCTGGCCGCCAGTGGACAGATTGACGGGCAGCGACTGGAGGAGTACGAATTTGCAGGAGAGCTGTCGCTTTCAGGTGCATTGCGGCCGGTGCGCGGCGCTCTGGCCATGGCCCTTACCCTGGTCGGCACACCGGTGCCAGCCTGCCTGGTGCTGCCGCCCGGCAGCGCGGAAGAAGCTGCGCTGGTGCCCGATGTGCGCGTATACCGCGCACACCATTTGCTGGACGTGGTGCGCCAGTTTGCCGCCGGCGGCGTCGAACTGGCAGAACCACCGGAGCCTGCCGCTAACACCTGGTGCCGCCTGGAGCCCACCGCAGTCGTACACCAGGCGGCCCAAGCCGATATGGCCGATGTCAAGGGACAAGCCACTGCCAAACGGGCCCTTGAGATTGCGGCGGCCGGCGGCCACAGCCTGCTGCTGGTGGGGCCGCCCGGCTCGGGTAAATCGATGCTGGCCCAGCGTTTTGCCGGCCTGCTACCGGCCATGAGCCCCGAAGAGTGCCTGCAAAGCGCCGCCATCCATTCCTTGAGCGGCCGCTTCAAGTTAGAGCACTGGGGCCAGCGCCCCACCTGTTCGCCGCACCATTCCGCAAGTGCGGTGGCTCTGGTGGGTGGGGGCTCGCCGCCACGCCCGGGCGAAATCTCGCTGGCGCACCATGGCGTGCTGTTTCTGGATGAGTTCCCGGAGTTCAACCGTGCTGCGCTGGAGGCGCTGCGCGAGCCGCTGGAGACCGGAACCATCACCATTGCGCGCGCCGCGCGCCGTGCCGAGTTTCCGGCGCGCTTTCAATTGATAGCGGCCATGAACCCGTGTCCTTGTGGCTATTTGGGCAGCGCAGCGCACCACTGCCGCTGCACGCCGGACCAGATTGCGCGCTACCAGGGCCGGCTGAGCGGGCCATTGATGGACCGGATCGACCTCCATGTAGAAGTTCCAGCACTGCCCGCACGGGATTTGCTACGGGCTCCGCCCGGCGAATCCAGCGCGGACATGCGAAGCCGCAGCGCCGCCGCACGCCAGCGTGCGCAGTTGCGCCAGGGCAAACCCAACCAGGCCCTGGCAGGCCAGGAGATTGACCAATACGCCCAACTGGACGCAGCCACCAGTCAGTTTCTACAAACTGCCGCCACACGCCTGGGCTGGTCGGCACGCAGTGCGCACCGGACGCTGAAAATTGCGCGCACCATTGCCGACCTGGCGGCCAGTGCGACAATTGAACTGGTGCACGCGGCCGAAGCGATGCAATACCGGCAGGCAGGACAAAGTGCGCTGTGAAACCTTCACCCGAAAAAATCAATACATGGTGCACCACACGCAACCCTGCGCTACGATGGAACTCCATAAAGACAACATGAGCGCAAAAGGGGCAGGCTTAACACCATGAGCTCAAATCTTCAACACATTGACCAGATTCCTGTCGCGCCCGGCATTTCCGGTGCCGAGTTGGCAGCCCGTTTGCTGTCGGCCCCAGAAGCTCTGACCGGGCTCACCATCGAAGAAGCACATGTGGTGGTGCGCTACATGACTCCGCGCTTCTTTCCGGCCAACACCACCTTCATCCGCGAAGGCGATTCCGGGGACAGCGGCTTCATGGCACTCCTGATTGAAGGGGATGTGGTTGTGGAACGCGTCACCGTGAGCCGCACCGAGCCGGTCACCATCCGGGTATTGGGGCCGGGCAGTCTGATCGGCGAAATCGGGCTGGTCGACAAAGAGCCGCGCTCGGCGTCCTGCACCGCCAGCACCGACGTATGGTGCGCCATATTGACCCGTGATGCCATCGAAACCATGATCAACCGGGACCCGGTAGTGGCCGCCCGCCTGTTGTTGGGCGTCTCGGCCAATATCGCCGAACGCCTGCGCGACACCAACCGACAGCTCAAGCTATATGCCCGGCTTGCCACTGCCATGCGCGAAGAGCTCACCAGCGTCAGCACGCCCTCGGCCACACGCACCGGCAGCCAGAGCCGCGCATAGGCCGGCGGCGAGAAGCGGAACAATCAGCCCCTGCCTGCGTCCAGCGCTTGTTCACCCCGCTGCGACTTTGATGCACGCAACAAAAAATTCACCCTAGACAGCAAAGTTCACTTGTTACCCCTGCAGATTCTTAGCGAAGTATTCGGTTACGACCAGTTCCGCGGTCCCCAGCAAGCCATTGTCGACCACATGGTGGCTGGCCATGATGCACTGGTGTTGATGCCCACCGGGGGCGGCAAGAGCCTGTGCTACCAGATACCGGCGATTGCCCGGCAGCAGGCCGGCCATGGTGTCACCATTGTGGTATCCCCCCTGATTGCCCTGATGCACGATCAGGTGGGTGCCTTGCACGAGGCCGGTGTGGCGGCCGCCTTTCTCAACTCCACGCTGAGCAGCGATGAGGCCTACCAGGTGGAACAGCGCATGCTGCGCGGGGACATTTGCCTGCTCTATGCCGCGCCCGAGCGCCTGACCACACCACGCTTTCTGGCACTGCTGGATTCCCTGTTTGATCGTGGCCAACTGAGCATGTTCGCGATCGACGAAGCACATTGCGTCAGCCAATGGGGCCACGACTTCCGGCCCGAATACCGCAGCCTGACCATATTGCACGAGCGATTCCCCGGTGTACCGCGCATGGCGCTCACCGCCACCGCCGACGCGCTCACGCGCGACGACATCCTCGAACGCCTGCAGTTGGAGGCTGCGCGCGCCTTTGTCAGCAGCTTTGACCGACCCAACATCCGCTACACCATTGTGGAAAAGCGCGACAGCACCTTGCAGCTACTGCGCTTTATTGAGCGCGAACATGAGGGTGACGCTGGCATCGTCTATTGCCAGTCACGCCGCAAGGTGGAAGACATGGCACAGACGCTGGTGGATGCAGGCATCAACGCCCTGCCGTACCATGCAGGCCTGGACAACAAGGTCCGGCAAAAGCACCAGGACCGCTTTGTCCGGGAGGACGGCATCGTCATGGTGGCGACCATTGCCTTTGGTATGGGCATTGACAAGCCGGACGTGCGCTTTGTGGCGCATCTGGACATGCCCAAGAACATCGAGGGCTATTACCAGGAAACCGGCCGCGCCGGGCGCGACGGCCTGGCGGCCGAGGCTTGGATGGCCTATGGTTTGCAGGATGTGGTGAATCAACGCCGCATGATTGACGAGAGCCCGGCGGGGGAAGAGTTCAAACAGGTTATGCGCGGCAAACTCGATGCCTTGTTGGGCCTGGCCGAAGCCACCGATTGCCGCCGTGTGCGCTTACTGGGCTATTTTGGCGAGGCCAGTGCACCGTGCGGCAATTGCGACAACTGCCTGCATCCGCCCGCCATCTGGGATGGTACCGACGCCGCCCGCAAACTGCTCAGCACCATCTACCGCATCCAGCAAATGAGTGGCGTGAGCTTTGGCGCAGGCCACGTGATGGACATTGTGCGCGGCAAGACGACTGAAAAGATCACCCAGTACGGGCATCAGGCCCTGAGTACTTTTGGCGTCGGCTCCGCCCTGAGCGAGTTGCAATTGCGTGGCGTGTTGCGGCAACTGGTTGCCATGGGTGCCGTGCGGGTGGATGCGCAGGCATTCAATACCTTGCAGCTGACCGAACAGTCACGTGCCGTGCTGCGCGGAGAAGTAGCCGTGCAATTGCGGGAGTCCGCAGCAGAGGGCGGGCGCAAACCCAAGCGGGACGCGCGATTGGGTACCGTGGTCAAAGCACCGATAGCCCTGGACAGCGAAGCCCTGCTGCGCTATTCGGCGCTGAAGGCCTGGCGGGCTGAGGTGGCGCGGGAACACAATCTACCGGCCTATGTGATCTTTCATGACGCGACCCTGGCAGCCATCGCGCAACGTGCGCCCCGGTCCATGAACGATCTGCAGGGCATCAGCGGTATTGGCGCGAAAAAGCTGGAAGCCTATGCAGACGAGGTTTTGCGGGTGGTGGGGTTGTCCTGACCCCCATCCCGCACTGCCTCAATGCTGGTGAAAACCGCTTTCGAAGGCCATGGCAGCGCCGGTCATGGTGTTCTGGAGGCGCTCAATGGCACGTTGGTGACGCTCGCAGGTTGCCGACTTGTCGGCCTGTTGGCGGTGATGCTGGATCAAGGTTTGCAGCTTGCTGCGGCAGGTGTCCAGAGCGCCAGCGAAGTTCAGCGCAATATAGGCCGAGTGGTCGTTGTGCGTCTGCCGGAACTCATCCGACCAGTAGTTGAACAACTGCCACTTGTAAGTACCTTTTTCCGGAACCTGAATCGTGTTTCTGTGCATATATACAGTACGTATCTTGGAACATGGATGCTTGCCACATGTTTCGGCATCCCCCTGGGTGTATTGACGCGCCAGCCCCTGAATCGGTTGACATCCAGGTCGATAAGACATGGATATGCCACAGCGAAACGGAAAAGCTAGAATCTGCACAAATCATTCAGCAAAGGCTTTTCCATGTCCGCACCTGCGCACTCCACCGACGTTCACACTCCCGATGCAGTGGAAGCCGTTGTTCCCCTGATTCCGCTGGTTTTGCCACTAGTCGGCGCTGTTCTGATTTTTTTGCTGGCCTTTATCGCTGTCTCCATGGCCTGATTGCAGCGGGCGGCGATCCTGTCGCCGTTGCCTCCCTGGCAGTTCCGGCGCAGGTTCGCGCTAGAGGTTTGAATCGTTTGGAGGACTTGTGCGCGGTCTGATTTCAAACAGGTATTCCGCTGTGCTGTGCGTCCTGCTGCTGTCCAGCGCACTTGCCGTGCAAGTTGTCATGGCCCAGACAATGTCTGCGACACCGGCTGCGAATTGCCCCGGTCTTCTCAACAAAACCTTCAAGCGACTGCAGGACGAGTCGCCACAGTCGCTTTGCCAGTACACAGGCAAGGTGCTGCTGGTGGTGAATACGGCCAGTTATTGCGGCTTTACCCCCCAATATGAGGGACTGGAAAAGCTGCACGCAGATTTCAACTCCAAAGGCCTGGTGGTGCTGGGGTTTCCATCCAACGACTTTGGCCAGCTCGAGCCAGGCAACAACAAACAGATTGCCGACTTTTGCACCAATACCTATGGTGTGAAATTTCCGATGTTTGAAAAATCGGTGGTTGCCGGTGCCAACGCCAACGCGCTATACCGCGAAATGGCCCAGTCCACCGGAAAGTCTCCGCAATGGAACTTTCACAAGTATCTGATTGATCGCAAGGGCCGGGTGATCAGCAGCTACCCCAGCAACGTGACGCCACAGGACAAAGGCCTTTTGGCCGACATTGATCGGGCACTGTCCGGCAATTAGCCCCGCTGCGCAGTTGCGCCCATGACGGGTCTGCACAAACCTCGCCAAGCAACATCGTGCCGGCCAAATGCACGCATAAAGTAATGCAAGTTTTGCATAACTTTTCCATGTAATCACTTGGTAACTTCGGTACCGGTTCATAGAATTGACGACCACCCAATCATTGCGTTGCCACTGGCGCAAGTTTGGAGTCGCCTTTTCAAAGAAGTCCCGGGTTTTCTTTGAAAAGTCGATTTTCAAACTCAGGAGCTTTTATGAATTCACCCCGTATGCAAGGACTCACGCTGAACGCCCCCAGCTACGTCAAGAATGCGCGACTCATCGCCTGGGTCGCCGAAATGGCCGCACTGTGCAAGCCCGCCGATGTCTACTGGTGCGATGGCTCCGAAGAAGAGTACCAACGCCTGTGCCAGCAATTGGTGGATGCAGGCACCTTCAAGCGCCTGAACGCCGCCAAGCGCCCCAACAGTTTCCTGGCCTGCTCCGACCCGAGTGATGTGGCCCGTGTGGAAGACCGCACCTTTATCTGCAGCGAGAAAAAGGAAAACGCCGGCCCCACCAACAACTGGATGGCTCCCGCCGAGATGCGTGCCCTGCTGCAAACCGGCAAGGACGGCAAAAAAGCCCTGTTTGACGGCTGTATGGCTGGCCGCACCATGTATGTGGTGCCCTTCTCCATGGGCCCGCTGGGCTCGCACATTGCCCATATCGGCATTGAACTCTCCGACAGCGCCTACGTGGCCGTGAACCAGCGCATCATGACGCGCATGGGCAAAGCGGTGTACGACGTGCTGGGCGTGGATGGCGCTTTTGTGCCCTGCGTGCACACCGTGGGCGCTCCGTTGGCAGCGGGTCAGGCCGACGTCAAGTGGCCTTGCAGCCCCACCAAGTACATCGTGCACTACCCCGAGACCCGCGAAATCTGGTCGCACGGCTCCGGCTACGGCGGCAACGCGCTGCTGGGCAAGAAGTGCTTTGCACTGCGCATCGCCTC
>CANBTQ010000002.1 GCA_947372425.1 Comamonadaceae bacterium
CACGGCCTGATGGCCGTGCTGCCGATCGAACTGCCCTGCCAGATGGAGGCCTTTGGCATCATCACCCGGCGCGACCGGCTGCTGTCACCGGCGGCTGAGGTGATGCTGCGGGCGATACGGGCGACGGCGCAAGAGGTGTATGGGCTGGCACCTGTGGAGGCGCCACAGGTCCTCTGAACTTTCCGATCTGAAAACCTAGTTCCAGCCCGCGTCCACCTTGAACTCCTGCGCCGTGCACATGGCGCCGTCGTCCGACGCCAAAAACAGTGCCATGCGCGCCACGTCCGAGGGCTGCAACTTGTCGGGCAGGCACTGGTTGCGCTGGATGTCTTTTTCGCCTTCTTCGTTGAGCCACATCTTGATCTGGCGCTCGGTCATGACCCAGCCCGGCGAGATGGTGTTGACGCGGATGCGGTCCTGTCCCAGGCTGCCGGCCAGGCCGCGCGTCAGGCCATTGACGGCCGACTTGGCGATGGCGTAGCAGGGGTAGGTGCTGCCCTTGGTCTGCCAGCCGGTGGAACCGAAATTGATGATGGAGCCGCCGCCCAGGCGCTTCATGCCCGGGACTATGGCCTGGATGGCGAAGAAGGCCGGGCGCTGGTTCACCGCCATGCGCTCTTCCCAGTATTCGGGCGTCACCGATTCCAGTGTGTGGCGGTCGTCGCGCGCCACGTTGTTGATGAGGGTGGAGAAGTCGCCCAGCGCAGTAGTAGCGTCGGCCACGGCTTTTTGCAAGGCCGGCACATCGCGCACATCGCACTGGCAGAACCAGGGCTTGACGTGGCCGGCGGCGGCAATCTTGTCCACCAGGGCCAGGCTCTCGGTTTCGGCGAAGTCGACAAAGGCGACCTGCGCGCCTTGCTGGGCAAAGGCCTCGACCATGGCCGCGCCAATGCCGGTGCCGCCGCCGGTGATGAATACGCGCTGGCCTTGCAGGCTGGGATAGTGGGCGAGTTTGGTGGAGATGGGGGGTAGGGATGCCATGCGAATTCCTGATCTATTGCAATTTGTATATGTCAAACACTGATAACTTGATTTTCCTTTATCAATGTGCCTTGCTAGGATGCCTTTTGTCAAGAGCCACGGGCTCTGCGCTCCGCAAAAAACACACACGAGGACGACTCCATGGAATCCAAAAAATACCCCTTCCGCCGCAGCCAGGCCTGGTTTGGCCGCAACGACAAAGACGGCTTTGTGCACCGCAGCTGGATCAAGAACCAGGGCTATCCGCACGATGAACTCGATGGCCGCCCCGTCATCGGCATTTGCAACACCTGGAGCGAGCTGACCCCTTGCAACGGCCACTTCCGCGAGCTGGCCGAATTCGTCAAGCGCGGCGTGTACGAGGCCGGCGGCTTCCCGCTGGAATTCCCTGTGATGTCGCTGGGCGAAACCCAGCTACGCCCCACCGCCATGCTGTTTCGCAACCTGGCCAGCATGGATGTGGAAGAAAGCATACGCGGCAACCCGATTGACGGTGTGGTGCTGCTCATGGGCTGCGACAAGACCACCCCCTCGCTCTTGATGGGCGCGGCCAGCTGCGACCTGCCGACCATCGGCATTTCCGGCGGCCCCATGCTCAACGGCAAGTTCCGTGGCAAGGACATCGGCTCCGGCACCGGCGTCTGGCAGATGTCGGAAATGGTGCGTGCCGGCGAGATGACGCAGGCCGATTTCACCGCCGCCGAATCCGATATGCACCGCTCCAAGGGCAGCTGCATGACCATGGGCACGGCCAGCACCATGGCCAGCATGGTCGAAGCCCTGGGCATGTCCCTGCCCGAAAACGCCGCCATCCCGGCCGCCGACACAAGGCGCAACCGCCTGGCGCAAATGAGTGGACGCCGCATCGTCGAGATGGTGGAGCAGGACCTCAAGATGTCAAAGATCGTGACGCGCCAGTCCTTCGAGAACGCCATCCGCACCAACGCGGCCATTGGTGGCTCTACCAATGCGGTGATCCACCTCATCGCCATTGCCGGACGCATGGGCATCCAGCTGAACCTGGAAGACTGGGACAAGCTGGGCGCGCAAGTGCCCTGCCTGTTGAACCTGCAGCCTTCGGGCAAATACCTGATGGAAGATTTTTACTACGCCGGTGGCCTGCCCGCCGTACAGCGCGAAATCCAGAAGCTGCTGCACCTGGATGCGCTGACGGTCAATGGCAAGACCCTGGGCGACAACATTGCGCAAGCACCTTGCTACAACCGCGAAGTGATCAAGACGCCGGAAGAGCCCTTTATGAAGGACGCCGGCATTGCCGTGCTGCGCGGCAACCTGGCACCCAATGGCGCGGTCATCAAGCCCTCGGCCGCCTCGGCCCATTTGCTGCAGCACCGCGGCCGCGCCGTGGTGTTTGAAAACATTGAAGACCTGCATGCGCGCATCGACAGCGACGACCTGGACGTGGATGAAAACTGCGTCATGGTGCTGAAGAACTGCGGCCCGCGCGGCTACCCCGGCATGGCCGAGGTCGGCAATATGCCGCTGCCACCCAAGGTGCTGAAAAAAGGCATTACCGACATGGTGCGCATCAGCGACGGCCGCATGAGCGGCACGGCCTATGGCACGGTGGTACTGCACACCTCGCCTGAAGCGGCCGCTGGTGGCACGCTGGCCCTGGTGCAGAACGGCGACATGATTGAACTGGATGTGGCCGGACGCCGCCTGCACCTGGAGGTGAGCGACGAGGTGCTGGCCGAGCGCCGCAAGCTTTGGGTGGCGCCCGAAGCGCCCAAGCGCGGCTACCAGAAACTGTATGTGGAAACCGTGCAGCAGGCACACCTGGGTGCCGACCTGGACTTTTTGGTCGGCGGCAGCGGCGCCGGCATTCCGCGCGACTCGCATTGATTTTTACAAAGCACTGAATGACACAAGAACACAACAATTTGATCAACGGTGAATGGGTGGCGGGCACGGGCTATACGCCCAACGTCAACCCATCCAACACCGCGGATGTGCAGGGCCATTACACGCAAGCCAGCGCGGCGCAATTGGACGATGCCGTACAGGCCGCGCGTGCAGCGTTTGCCGCTTGGTCGGTCTCGGGCATCCAGGCGCGCGCTGATGCGCTGGACAAGATAGGCACCGAAATCCTGGCGCGACGCGAAGAGCTGGGCACGCTGCTAGCGCGCGAAGAGGGCAAAACCAAACCCGAGGGCGTTGGCGAAGCGGCGCGGGCCGGCAATATCTTCAAGTTCTTCGCCGGCGAATGCCTGCGCCTGGCCGGTGAAACCCTGCCCTCGGTGCGGCCCGGCATTGGTGTGGAAGTCACGCGCGAGCCGCTGGGCGTGATCGGCATCATCACGCCCTGGAATTTTCCCATTGCCATCCCCGCCTGGAAGATTGCACCGGCCCTGGCCTATGGCAATTGCGTGGTCTTCAAGCCGGCCGATCTGGTGCCGGGCTGCGCCTGGGCGCTAGCCGAGATCATCAGCCGCAGCGGCATCCCCGCCGGTGTGTTCAACCTGGTGATGGGCCGTGGCAGCGTCATTGGTGACCCCCTGGTCACCCACCCCGGGGTGGACGCCATCAGCTTCACCGGATCGCAAGCCGTGGGTAACCGCATTGCGCTGCAATGTGCCAACAGCCTGAAGAAGTTCCAGCTGGAAATGGGCGGCAAAAACCCGCAGGTAATTCTGGACGACGCCAACCTGGCGCAGGCCGTGGAACTCAGCGTGCAAAGCGCCTTTTTCTCCACCGGCCAACGCTGCACGGCATCCAGCCGCCTGATCGTGACGGACGGCATTTATCCGCAGTTTGTTGAAGGCATGCAGGCGCGCATGGCCACGCTGAAGATTGGCGACGCGCTGGAGGCCGGCATCGACATCGGCCCGGTGGCCTCACTTGCGCAGCTGGAGCAGGACCTGGGTTATGTGGGCATCGCACAGGGCGAGGGCGCCACGCTGGTGTGCGGCGGCGAGCGTCTGCTGCGTGGCACCGAAGGCTTCTATATGCAGCCGGCGCTGATCACCGACACCACCGCTGCCATGCGCATCAACCGCGAAGAAGTGTTCGGCCCGGTGGCCAGCATCATCCGCGTGAAGGACTACGACGCCGCACTGGCCGAGGCCAACAACACGCCCTTTGGCTTGTCGGCCGGCATTGCCACCAGCAGCCTGAAATACGCCACGCATTTCAAGCGCCATTCACAGGCCGGCATGGTGATGGTGAATCTGCCCACTGCCGGTGTGGACTACCACGTGCCCTTTGGCGGGCGCAAGGGCTCCAGCTACGGCCCGCGCGAGCAGGGACGCTATGCGCAGGAGTTCTTCACCGTGGTGAAGACGGCCTACACGGGAATGTGAGAAGCAACATGAACGCAAGACTGTCACCGCGCTACCAGGGCGTATTCCCGGTGGTGCCCACCACCTTTACCGAAACCGGCGCGCTGGATCTGGAGAGCCAGAAGCGCTGCGTCGATTTCATGATTGACGCGGGCTCCAACGGCCTGTGCATCCTGGCCAACTTCTCCGAGCAGTTTGTGCTGTCGGACGCAGAACGCGAACTGCTGACGCGAACCATGCTGGAGCATGTGGCGGGCCGCGTGCCGGTGATCGTCACCACCACGCATTTCAGCTCCCTGGTCTGTGCCCAGCGCAGCAAGCAGGCGCAGGACCTGGGTGCGTCCATGGTGATGGTGATGCCGCCCTACCACGGTGCCACCTTCCGCGTGCCGGAGCCGCAGATCCACAGCTTCTACCAGGCCGTGTCCGACGCCATCTCCATCCCCATCATGATCCAGGACGCGCCGGCCAGCGGCACCGTGCTTTCCGCCGCATTCCTGGCGCGCATGGCGCAGGAGATTGAGCAGGTGTCGTATTTCAAGATCGAAACGGCCGGTGCCGCGTCCAAGCTGCGCGAGCTGATTCGCCTGGGTGGCGCGGCCATTGAAGGCCCCTGGGACGGCGAGGAAGCCATCACGCTGATGCCGGATCTGGATGCTGGTGCCACCGGCGCCATGACCGGCGGCGGCTTCCCCGACGGCATCCGCAAAATCGTCGATGCGTACGCTGCAGGCCGCCGCGAAGACGCCGCACAGGCCTATCAGGAATGGCTGCCACTGATCAACTACGAGAACCGCCAGTGCGGTCTGCTGGCTGCCAAAGCGCTGATGAAAGAGGGCGGTGTGATTGCCTGCGAGGCACCGCGCCATCCGTTGCCATCCATGCATCCGGACACGCGTGCCGGACTGATCGAGACCGCCAAGCGGCTGGATCCGCTGGTGTTGCGCTGGGGTCAGTAAACAGCGGATTCGCCGGACCCGCTGCCCGCGGCTCCGTCTGGCCCATCGGCCGGACGGAGCCGTTTTTTATACCGCCGTCCACGCCCCATCACGGGCATTGGAACGGATCACGGCGTCAACAAACTGCAAACCCAACAGGCCATCGGTAGCGCTGGGAAAATGCAGTGCCAGCGGCTCCGGCACTTTGCCGGCACGGCGCGCCGCAATGGCCTGCGCCGCATCCGAATAAAGATTGGCAAAGCCCTCATGAAAGCCCTCCGGATGGCCGGCAACGATGCGTGAAGCATGGGCCGACAGGGGCAGGGTACCGGGGCCGTTGGGCGTGCGCGTCTGCGCCGGCGCACCATGGGGTTTGAAGCTCAGCAGTTGTGGAATTTCCTGCTGCCATTCCAGCGTGCCCAGGGAACCACTCACGCGGATGCGCAGCGCGTTTTCCACGCCCGTAGCTGCCTGCGTCACCCAGAAGCTGCCGCGCGCGCCGTTGGACATGCGCAGCATGGCGCCAGCATAGTCATGCGTCACGCGGGTGGGTACCACGGTGCCAACCTCGGCCGCCACCTGGGCCACTTCCAGCCCGGTAACAAAGCGCAGCAGGTTGTGGGCATGGGTGCCAATATCACCCATCACCAACGACGGACCACCGCGTGCCGCATCGTCCTTCCAGGGCGAGCGCGAGACACCGGGCTGCGAACGGCCGCCCTGCACGTACTCCACCTGCACCAGGCGGATCTCACCCAGCTCGCCGGCTTCCACCATGGCGCGGGCCTGGCGCACCATGGGATAGCCGGTGTAGTTATGCGTCAGACAAAACACCAGGCCACTGTCTTTCACCTTCTGCAACAGAGCCTGCGCCTCGTCCAGGGTGTTGGTCATGGGCTTGTCACAGATGACGTCCAGGCCGGCGCTCAGGGCCGCCATGGACAGCGGGAAGTGGCTGTCATTGGGCGTCATGATGGCAATCACGTCGGCACCATCGGCACGTGCTGCCTCGGCCGCAATCAACGTCTTGCCATCGGGATAGCAGCGCTCGGGCGCCAGTCCAAGCTCGCGTCCGGCCTGCACCGAGCGTTCGGCATGGGAGGACAGGCAGGCGGCGACCAAGTCGTAGCGGTCATCCAGGCGCGCCGCCTGGCGATGCATGGCGCCGATAAAGGAGCCGGGGCCGCCGCCGATCACGGCCAGACGCAAGCGCCGGCCCAACAAAGAAATCACGGGATTCAATGACATGCTGTCGCCTCTCTATAAATATTCGCTCCGACGGTTGCCCACTGCGTGGAACGGCCGGACGAAAAAAACAGGCAGGCGAAAAAAAAGCCGCCTGTGTGAAGAGCGGCTAGTTTGGCAGGTTTTACTGCGGGCGGCGCGGCGTCATGGGCCCGCGTCCTTCGATGTGGCGGAAGTTGATACGGCCCTTGCTCAGGTCATAAGGCGAGAGCTCCAGGGACACACGGTCGCCCGCCAAAATGCGGATGTGGTTCTTGCGCATCTTGCCGGCGGAGTAGGCGATCAATTGGTGACCGTTGTCCAGGGTCACGCGAAAGCGCGTGTCTGGCAGCACTTCGTTGACAACGCCCATCATTTCAATCAGTTCTTCTTTAGCCATGGTTAGATCCTTAAGCTCTCTATTATCGTACGTTTAGTGGGCGCGTGTCTTCTCATGTACCCAATCGATGCCCTGGGCCAACGCATAGTGGGCTGCGGCATCGTGTGTGAGGAAGTCATCGCTAAAGCGCATGACGCGGTCGGTGGAGGCGCTACCGCGTCCGCTGGCAATCGAAACCTGGGCTTCAAAGCGCCCGCTGGTGAGCGGTCGGGGGCAGGCCGCAATGCGGTATTTGCCCATGGTCACGGGGGACAGTAGCGAGAAATTATTATTTTGAATCATTAAAAACACATTGAAATACAGTCGCACGGGTCGCTGGCAGGGACTTCGTGCAGGAAAAAAGGGGAGAAATAACCGCTGGGCCGTGAGAGTGCTGTGCGGTGCGCTTTGAAATTGCTGAACGGACGACCTCTCTGCCAGGGGCCGGTGCAGCGTTGCGTGTGATGAATTGCCTGGGAGGCAAACCGCGGATGTGCACAGTCAGTTCGCATGAAGCGACCCCCTAATGTAACACGGTTACCAAAATCGGTGGAAAATACTGCGATATGAAGAAACTCTGCATCCTCGAAAACGACGATCTGTCACCCGAAATTGCGCCGCTCTACAAACGCTACGGCGCCATGTTTGAGCGCCTGTTCCGCGACGCCGGCGCCACCGACTGGCAGTTTGATGTGTTCCATACACCGGCGTTGGAATACCCGCAGTCGTTTGACCCATATGACGCCGTACTGCTCACCGGCAGCAAAGCCGATTCATTTTCAGATGAAGCCTGGGTGGTGGAACTGCGCTGCCGCGTCAGCCTGCTGCTGGAACAGAAAAAGAAGCTGTTGGGCATCTGCTTTGGTCACCAGCTGATTGCCATCTGCCTGGGCGCCAAAGTTGGCCGCGCGCCCCAGGGCTGGGGCGTGGGCCGCATGTCTTACGACTGGCACGCCGCCGAACTGCCGCTGGCACCCGAAGACCACAAGATGTCCTTGCTGGTCAGCCACCGCGACCAGGTGCTGGAATTACCGGAAAACGCCGTGCTGCTGGCCAGCAACGCACATTGCCCGGTGGCTGGTTATGCCGTGGGTGAAGAGGTGTTCTGTGTGCAGGGCCACCCGGAGTTTGTGGAAGAGTACAGCGCTTTTTTAATGGGAAAGCGCCGCGAAATTCTGGGCGAAGACTTGTATGGCGCGGGTGTCAAAAGCCTGGAACACGGCCACGACGGGCTGGACGTGGCACGCATGATGAAGGCCTTCGTCGAAGCGCCCTGAATCAGACCGGGCTGCGCATCACCTGCGCTAGCTCGTCTGCATCAATCGAGCGCGCGGCGCCAAAACCGGCCACCTGGCGCGCGCCAGTCACCTCGATTGCGACAAATCGAAAGTCCCCCAGCTGGGTCATGTATTCCACATCCGGAAAGCGCTCCAGATAGGCCGTGCGGGCACCGACCCAAGCGGGACTCTCCACCCGCAGCACCGAGGCCAGACCATCCAGCGTGACGCGCGGCAGCGCGTGTACCGGCTCGCCCGCCACCTCGGACTGCATCACCATCAGCGACACCCGTGGCGTGCGTTCCAGATTGCGTGCATGGGCAGCCAGGCCACTGACATGAATGACCAATGCACCGCTGCTGCCATCGATGGCAAACGGCACCATGGATACGAAGACCTGTCCGGCTTCGTCCAGCGTTCCGAGCGCCGCTACCCGCTGCGTGTCTAGCAACTGGCGCAGTGCGATTGTCAGACGGGGTTCGTGGGTCATCGGAGTAGTCCTAAACGGTGAATGGCAACGTTGTAGCCCGTGTACTCTGTGCTACAGGCTGAAAAAACAAACCCCCGGAGCAGATGCTGCGCCGGGGGCTGGATTTTGCAATATCCGGCCTTGTGGGCCGGGGCTGCGCAAGCAGGGTTTGTGACCGGTCTTGCTTTGTGCTGTGGATTACAGATGCATCCAGTGTACGGTTGGGCGTCTGGCAGCAGATTGCGTTATTGCGCACTGATTGCATAAATTTGGCATAATCTGCCAAGTTTTTCTATTTTTAAAACATCCCTATGGCTCTGGATCGGTATGACCGGCAAATTCTGGAAATTTTGCAGACGGATGGCCGCATCGGCAACCAGGATCTGGCGGACCGTATCGGCCTGTCACCTTCGCCCTGCTTGCGCCGGGTGCGGGCGCTGGAGGAATCCGGCCTGATCGTGGGCTACCGCGCCCTGCTGGACGCGCGTAAATTGGGCCTGACCCTGATGGCTCTGGTACACATTTCCATGGACCTGCACACGCCCGAGCGCTTTGCCAACTTCGAGGGCTCGGTCAGTGTGCTGCCCGAGGTGCTGGAATGCCTGCTGATTACCGGCCAGGATGCGGACTACCAGCTCAAAGTGGCGGTACGTGACATGGATCATTACCAGACCCTGCTGCTGGACAAGCTGACCCGCATCACCGGTGTAACCGGGGTGCACAGCAGTTTTGTATTGCGGCGTGTGGTTGACAAGACCGCACTGGCGCTGGGCTGACAGGCTTGTACAGCCATGTGCCTGATTGCCTGGAACTGGCAGCCCGGTAGTGCAACGCCCTTACTCCTGCTTGCAAACCGCGATGAGTTTTATCAGCGTGAGGCTGCGCCCTTGCACTGGTGGGAAGGTGGACAGGTATTGGCTGGAAGAGACCTGCAGGCCGGCGGAACCTGGCTGGGCGTGAACCGGAGCGGGCAGCTTGCCGCGCTCACCAATTACCGACTTCCTGCAAAAGACCTGACAACCAGGCCGTCACGCGGTGCATTGCTTACCGATTTTTTGTTTGGGCAACGGAATGCAGCGGAATACCTGGATAGCCTGTTGCAGCGGGCCGGCGACTACAACCCGTTCAATCTGCTGGTATTTGACGGCAAGCAGCTCATGGGCTTGGAGAGTCGTCACCGACGCGTGCTCACGCTGCTACCGGGCATTGGTGGCGTTTCCAATGCTGACTTTGACACGCCCTGGCCCAAGTTGCTAAAACTCAAGAAGGGTCTGCAGACCCAAATTCTTGGTGCTCGCACGGCCGTGCCGGAGCTGTTGCCTTTGCTGCAGGATCGCGTGCGTGTGTGCGCTGCAGAGTTGCCGCAAACCGGTGTCTCGCTGGAACTGGAAAGCGCACTGTCCGCTGCATTTGTAAACACGGACCACTACGGCACGCGTGCCTGCAGCATCGTTGCATTGCATCAGAAAAAATCCTGTTTTTTTGAACAAAGCCATGGTGAACATGGCATGCTCTCGCAGACGCAGCAGTTCTTTACTCCATAAATACCCAGTCGGGATTTCAACCAGGTTTGTTGCGCATCACCTGGGTCCTGTAACTGTTCGCCGCCTGCGCAAGCTGTGCGGCTTTTTTATGGCTGCTTTTTCCCGCTCGGGTAGACACAGGGCTATGCGAGACATGCCTGGAGGTGGCCCGCAAGCCGGCCTGGCACACCCGATTGCCATTGGAGAAGCTTGGAATCACATCGATTTTTCGTCCGGATAGAAGCACAATTTCAGTTGCGTGTGTGGTATCAGAGGCGAATAATATTTCTCAGGGGTGGGTAGGCGGACGTTGTTTCAGGGGCTGCCTCAAGCATCGAATATCAACATGAAAGCCTTGTGATGAGCACCTTTGACGCTGACGAAAAACCTACGATTCTGGTAGTTGACGACACACCAGACAATCTGACGTTGGTCAGCAACCTGTTGAGAAAAGACTACCGGGTACGGGTCGCGATCAACGGAGACAAGGCATTGAAGATCGCCTTTTCGGAAACGCCACCAGATCTGATTCTGCTGGATGTCATGATGCCCGTCATGGATGGTTATGAGGTGTGTATGCATCTCCGGGAAAATCCCCTGACAGTCCATATTCCCATTATTTTTCTAACGGCCAAATCCGAAGTTGAGGATGAGCGCAAGGGCCTGAGTCTGGGTGCTTCCGACTACATTACCAAGCCCATCAGCCCGCCGATACTGGAAGCCCGTGTCAAGACCCATCTGGTAGCCAAGGCACATGCCGACTTTCTGACCGACAAGACGGCCTATCTGGAAAACGAAGTGGCACGCCGGACACGCGAAATCAGCGCCATTCAGGACGTGACCATTCAGGCCATGGCCTCACTTGCAGAGACCCGTGATTCCGACACCGGCAATCACATCCGCAGAACCCAGTTCTATGTCAAGGCGCTTACCAGCAAGCTCAAAGGACATCCCAAGTACAACGTATTGTTGACGGACAACATGATCGAGATGATTTTCAAATCAGCGCCCTTGCATGACATTGGCAAGGTCGGTATTCCGGACCGCATCCTGCTCAAGCCTGGCCGTTTTGAACCGGCCGAGTTCGAGATCATGAAGACCCACACCACACTGGGACGTGACGCCATCCAAGCCGCAGAAAACTCATTAGGACTTCAGGTGGAATTTTTGTCCATAGCCAAGGAAATCGCGTACGGGCACCAGGAAAAATGGGATGGATCGGGCTATCCCCAAGGCCTGAAGGGCGAGGCCATTCCGGTTTCTGCCCGTGTCATGGCGGTGGCAGATGTTTACGATGCCCTGATCAGCCGGCGTGTCTACAAAGACAGCATGTCACACGAGAAGGCCATTTCCATCATCCAGGAGGGCCGGGGCAGCCACTTTGATCCGGATATGGTGGATGCATTTCTGGTCATTCAGGATGACATCCGTGCGATTGCAGCGCGTTATGCAGACTCCGATGCGGACATGGAAGTCAAGCGCAAACAAATCGAGTTGTACGCACCTCCCGTGCTGCAGTAAGGCAGCGCGGGAGACCGCCAGTCGGCGGCGTTAGCGAGCGTCTGGCAGTTCGATCTTGACTTCCAAGACTTCCAGATTGTCCTGGCGTTCCAGATTGACCTTGATGTCGTCCGGATTGATCTTGATGTACTTGCTGATTACCGCCACCAGATCTCTTTGCAAGTCGGGCAAGTAATCGGGCTCGGCAGCATTGCGGCCACTGCGCTCATGCATCAGGATCATCTGCAGGCGTTCTTTGGCAACCGTGGCAGTCTTCTTTTTTTCACCCAGAAAAAATGACAGAAAAGACATGGCTTATTTACCTCCGAACAGGCGCTTGAACAGACCTTGTTTGGGTGCCTCGATAAACCGCATCGGCTTGTCCTCACCCAGGAAGCGCGAAATCACATCCTTGTAGGCCTCGGATACATCGCTGCCCTGAATGTGCACGGCCGGAACACCCTGGTTGGAAGCCTGCAATACGGATTCGCTCTCCGGTATCACACCGATTAGTGGAATGCGCAAAATGTCCTTGATGTCATCCAATGACAACATCTGACCCTGGTCCACCCGTGCCGGGTTGTAGCGGGTGATGAGCAAATGTTCCTTGATCGGATCCAGCCCGTCCATGGCCCGTTTTGTTTTGCTGGCCAGCATACCCAGGATGCGATCGGAATCCCGTACGGAGGACACTTCCGGGTTGGTAACCACCAGTGCTTCGTCGGCAAAGTGCATTGCCATCAGGGCGCCGGTCTCAATGCCTGCCGGCGAGTCACACACGATGAACTCAAAACCCATGGCAGCCAAATCCATCAGTACCTTTTCAACGCCATCTTGCGTGAGCGCATCCTTGTCACGGGTCTGCGACGCTGCCAGCACATACAGGTTTTCACACTGCTTGTCCTTGATCAGCGCTTGATTCAAATTGGCTTCACCATGGATGACATTGATCAGGTCGTACACCACACGGCGCTCACAACCCATGATCAGGTCCAGGTTGCGCAGACCCACATCAAAGTCGATCACAGCAGTCTTGTGCCCACGCAATGCCAGACCAGTTGCAAAGCTGGCGCTGGTGGTGGTTTTGCCCACACCGCCTTTGCCGGATGTCACCACGATGATTTTTGCCATGCTGGGATTTCTTTCTAAATTAATTCAAATATCAGGTCTTCAGAGGCTCAATCAGCAGTTTGTCCTGCCCATCCTCACTGGAGAGACGAACCTGTGCCGGTTTGCCCGCAACATCAGCCGGCAACGGGTTTTCGCTGGTGCGATACACACCGGCGATGGAAATCAGTTCTGGCTCCAGACAGAGCGAAAAAATCCGCGCTGCACCGTTGCCACGGGCACCTGCCATGGCTTTGCCACGCAAGGGAGCATAGACATGGATATTGCCATCCGCCACCACTTCAGCACCCTGGTTGACCATGGCCAACAACACCAGATCGCCACCCCGGGCATAAACTTTTTGGCCGGAGCGGATCGGCTTGTCAATCACCATCGTCCCAGGTCCCGGGACTTCCCGGATCACCGGTGCTACCGGTAATTCAGGCTTCGCCGCCAATTGGGCCAACTTGCTGATTTCCACCGGTCCACTGATCAGACCAGCCTGCAGCAGTGGCTTTGTCCAGTGCACAGGTTCACCACGAAAAGCCAGCGGTACCAGGCGACAGTCACGCAGTGCCTGCAGCACAGAACCCATATCGTCCCATTCCGCATTGCGCACCAAAGCCGAGAAATCCAGCACAACCGGATCTTGTTCAAAAAATTCCGGATTTTCGCCAGCCACACCAAATTGCCGTTGCAAATCGCTTGCTACGTCTTCCCAGCGATGGGACTTGAGCAACAAAGCTACCAGCGGTAGCTGGGCACTTTTGATTTCGAAACTCACATTGCTGCGTGACGGGGATTGGCCTGTGGGCTTGACGGACATGGGGAGGTTACTTGGCCTGGGGCTGCAAGGCTCGAATCTTACTTGATTGACATGCTCAAAACGATGGCGCCAAACAACAACATTTTTTGTTTTGCGCTTTGGGTTTTACTGTCTTCTTATCTTCTTTTTTATAAAAAGAATAGTAGTAGTAGATAGAAGAAAGGGCATTTCTGTGGACAAGCCTCTTTTCCAGATTGAAATCATGGACTTAGGGCACTCCAACCCGTGTTGGTGAGCACGCTTCCGAGGTGTATCGCGAAACTGGATAACTTGGCGTTGTTGCAGCAAGCTGTGGATAAGCTGCTGGTTGTGCGGGATCTATCCACAGCTTTGTACCTTGACACCTCTGGAAAAAGGAAAATGGCACATCTTTCCTTGGTCGCGAGTCTTTGGTGGTGTTAAATTGCCTTTCAGCGGATACTTGCCGAATTTTCCGCGCAGTCACGCTGGCGGGAAATCCGTTGGTCCCAAACCCTGTGTTTTGTTGCACGATTAGCTATTAAAAAGATAGCTGCTAGCCAAGTTATGAGCGATAAAAAATCTTTCGAAACTGCCCGGGAAACGCTTAAGCAACTGACTGCGCGCAAGCTTGCCCCCACCCCGGTGAACTACAAGGCGATCTACAACGAAATTGCCGGTATCCCGTCCATTGAACATTTTCCAGCGCAGGAATTGCGTGGCATCTCGTCGGCATTGCAGGCCAAAACGCCCGGGCAGCAGCGACAAAAGGGCTTACTGGAATCATCCATAGACCGGATGAACTGGGATGGCGTGCGGTCGTCTCTGGTGGCTTATTGCGGTTTTGGCGGAAGTACTGTGGCCGAGCCGGGGACTGTGTCCAGCAGTTCCTCCGGCGGTGCCGCTGCTGATGTCGATGCTGTCCCTATTCCGATGGCGTCGGAGTTCTTATCCCAGATGGGGCGTTTGATTGAGTATGCGCAACCCGCATTGGGTGCGGACGACGAACGTTTCGCTGAACAGGGCAAGCAGTTGATCCGTGCGCTGAAGGAGCCGGACTTCGACATGGCCACAGTCAAACAGATGCTGGTGAACTACAGCCACCGTTTGTCTTTTGCCGCAGAAGACCAGTCAGAAATCAAGAAAGCGTTGCTCAAGCTATTGCATCTGGTGTTTGAAAACATCGGTGAACTCAGCGTGGAAGACCATTGGCTCAAAGGCCAGATGGACAGTCTGAAAACGGCCTCGGTACCACCGCTGAGCTTGCGCAGACTCGATGATGTGGAGCGCCTGTTGAAGGACGTGATCATCAAGCAGAAGGAGGCCAAGCAAAAGACCCTGCTTGCCCAGGATGAAATGCGCAGCATGCTGGCTTCCTTTATTGACAAGCTTTCGCAGATCACCCAGTCAACCGGGAGCTTCCAGGAAAAGTTGGAAGACAGTGCACGCCAGATCGAGAACGCAAAAACCCTTGCAGAAATTGCACCGGTGCTGAAGGAAGTGGTGGGTGCCACGCGCAATATTGCCAGTGACACCTTGTCCACGCGCAATGAATTGCAGACCATGCGTGAGCAGGCCAACACAACGCAGGCGCAAATTGCCAAGTTGCACCAGGAACTCGACCGGGTCAGCACGCAGGCGCGCCATGATCCATTGACCGGTGCACTGAATCGCAAGGGTCTGGAAGAGGCGCTGGAACGTGAGATCTCAACCTTCCGCCGCAAGGAAACGCCGCTGAGCGTGGCTTTGCTGGACATTGATAATTTCAAGGCACTGAACGATTCTCTTGGCCACGCCATGGGAGATACGGCATTGGCCCATCTGGCGCAGGTAGCACGTGAGTGCATGCGCCCGCAGGACACATTGGCCCGTTATGGCGGTGAAGAATTCGTAATTTTGCTGCCTGACACCTTGATGGACAAAGGTATAGAAGCCATGACCCGGTTGCAGCGGGAACTGACCAAGCGACTGTTTCTTGCAGGCACCGAGAAAGTACTGATTACCTTCAGCGCGGGTGTTGCACAGGTTGCCACGGAGGAGCCTGGCATGGATGCCATTCGCCGCGCAGACCAGGCTATGTACCTGGCCAAACGTTCGGGCAAGAACAGGGTTATTGGAGCCTGATCGATGGCTTACGGGAACCAGTGGAAGGAATATCTGTGGCGTATCTGATCCTGGGGCTGCTGCTGTTTTTGGGTGTGCATTCAACCCGCATTGTTGCGGATAGCTGGCGTACGCGCGTGCGGGCACGTGTCGGAGAGCAAGCTTTCAAGGTCATCTACTCAGTGCTGTCGCTTGGCGGTTTTCTGCTGATCATCTGGGGCTTTGGTATTGCCCGTGAAGCACCCACCCTGCTCTGGTTGCCACCCAATGGCTTGCGCCATGCCGCAGCCTTGTTGAATGTGCTGGCCTTTTTGCTGTTTGCGGCAGCCTATGGGCCAGGCAATGCGATCAGGGCCCGACTGCACCATCCCATGGTGCTGGGCACCAAAACTTGGGCACTTGCCCACCTGATTGCCAACGGCAATCTGGCCCATGTGGTGCTGTTCGGAGCGTTTCTGCTGTGGGCGGTGTTGGACTTCATCAGCTTGCGACAGCGTGACCGGGCCCAGGGCATTCAGTACCCGGCCGGTACCGCTTCGGCGACGGTGTTGACCGTGGTCATTGGGGTGGGAATAGCGGCGGTGTTTGCCTTCTGGCTGCATGGTCTGCTGATAGGCGTCAAGCCCTTCGGCTGAGACGCAAATTCGCGCGTTAACGCGTGAGAAACCACTGGATGGCGTACTTGGCAACAAATCCCACCATGCCAAAGGCCAGGCCCAGGAAGATGACAAAGGTGCCAAACTTGCCGGCCTTGGACTCCCATGCCAGATGCCCAATGATGAACAGCATGTACAGCATGAAGCCGCCCACCCCGAAGGTGAGGCCGAAAGTTGCGATCTGTTCTTCAGAAAAACCAAACATCAAGGGTTCCCAAACTGACTATCGGGCGCGGACAAGGCTTCCCGCGCAGGGAGTTGGGAGGCATCCACCAAATCCCGGTAGGCATGCCAGCTGGCGTGTCCCAGCATGGGGACTACCGGAATCAGCCCCAGCATCAGCGAGCCCAGACCCAGCAGGGTAAAGACCATGATGATGCTGGCCCAGAAGGCCATCGGTAACGGGTTTGCCAGCACAGCCTGCCAACTGGTCAAAATGGCCTGCATCAGCGTGACACGGCGGTCCAGCAGCAGCGGCATGGCGACCACACTGGATGCAAACAAGGGCGCAGCCATGATGCCGCCCAAAGCCAGCCAGATTTCAAACAACCAGCCGTCCGGTGCCAGCATCACATGGTGCACAAAATCCAGCGGACTGTTAATCGGAACGGGTGCCAGCAGGGTAATCAGGGCGGCAGAGGTCAGTACCCAACCGGTGGCTGCAGCCGCCAGCAGCGCACCGAACTGCACCATGCACCAGTAATCGTTGCTCCACTTGCTGAGGCGCTTGTCCTGCCAGTTCAACCAGGTATTGAGCACGGCCGAAAAATTGGGTTTTTCCCGACGCTCAATGGCGCGGCTGAGCGCATACAGACTGGTGGCCAGCACCGGTGCAACCACCAGGAAGCCGGAGAGCGCACCGGCCAGCAGCCAGAAGCGGTGGCGGGCGATAACCACGATGGCAACGCCGCCTACCGTGAGAATCAGGCCGTGCAAAATGCTGATCCAGCCGGATCTCGCAATGTCCCGCCATCCCAGCACCAGCCAGATCAGGGGCTGCATCATGCCAATGGTCTTGACCTGTGGCGCGTTGCTTGAAGTAGAGGTGTGGGGCATAGTGGTCAGTGCAGAAGTGTAGTGCCGCGTCCATCTTACTGGCTTGATGTTGGTCAACCATGTGGGTAACCCGCATAATGCGGCGGACCTATCAGCCAAGGAGCCTCACCATGCCACGCGCCGTACTTGATGAAACAGCCATTCATCCTTCCATTCGTGCACGCATTGCCGCGCACGAGTCCGCCATCGTCAAAGAGGTGCAGGCAGCGGTAGCCTCCAACGCAGTCGTCGTGGTGGGCATGGCTGCCAACCCGTTTCCCAAGAAGGCCTGCAAGGCGCTGGACGCTGCAGGCATCCCCTACCGCTACCTGCAGTACGGAAGCTATTTCAGTGCCTGGCGTAGCCGCAATGCGCTGAAGATGTGGACCGGCTGGCCCACCCTTCCCATGGTGTTCGTCAAGGGCATGCTGGTGGGCGGGGCGACCGACTTGCAGGCCTTGATAGACAGTGGGGAAATCAAGGCACTGCTGGCCTGAGCCGGGGCTCAGGCCCGGGGATCACTGTTTGGGTGGCTGGGCCGGTTTCGCGCCGCCATGGTCCATCTTGTGCGCGTGTTCACCGCGCATGCCCATTTTGGAAAATTCGGCATCAAAGGCTTTTTGCTGCTCCGGGCTCAGCACCGCATACAGGGCCTTGGTTGCGTCACCCCGTTTGTCCATGGCTGCTTCCATGGTGGCCATGCGTTCCTTGTGCATGGCGCGCATCTTGTCGATGCGCTCGGGTGTGGTGAGCTTGTCCATTTCAGCACGGTCGGGACGCTTTCCCATCATGTCGGCGGGTGGCTTCATGGCATCGGCAAATGTGTTCCAGGCGCCTTCCTGTGATGCCGTGATTTTGAGTTTGGCTTTCAGATCAAGCAGATGCTTTGCATGTCTTTGCGCCATCTTGGCCGGATCCATCTGGTGCATGCCTTCGTGCGCCATCATGCCGCCGTCCATCTGTGCGAAGGCCGTGCCTCCGGCGGTGGCCAGCACACCGGCAATGACCAAGGATTGGATTAGTTTTTTCATCATTTTTTCCTTCTGCTCTGTGGGGTGTGAGCGGACATCGCTCATCACAGGTAGGCAGTGTGTTCCGCCTGTGTAACAGCTGTGTGCGGCCTCGACAAGTGTTTGTAAAGTTGCCAAAAAATTGCTGGCACGCTTGCGTTGACAATAGCCCTTGCGCTGCTTTGTGTGCGGCGCGATGAATAAGGAATGCTGTGTTCAAGAATGTGATGATGTACCGCATGCTGTCGCCCTGGACGGTGACCGCTGCGCAACTGGAAGCGGCACTGGAGCCTGCACGCTATGTGGAATGTGCCGGCTCGCAGGAAAAGTCCGTTGGCTGGGTTGAACCCCGTGGCAAGGCCCATGGTGCGCTGGTGGAAGTGGTTGGTGGCCAGTGGATCCTCAAGCTGATGGTGGAAACCAAGGTCTTGCCGGCCTCGGTGGTGAAGCGCCGTGCGCAGGAGCAACTGGCGCATATCGAAGCCACTACCGGCCGCAAACCGGGCAAGAAGGAAGCGCGCGAGATTCTGGACGACGCCCGCATGAGCCTGATGCCCATGGCCTTTACCAAACAGGGTGCGACCGTGGTCTGGATCGATCCGCAAGCCATGCTGCTGGTGGTGGATGCCGGCAGCCAGGGCCGCGCCGATGAGGTCATGACCTGCCTGATCAACGCCATTGAAGGCTTTGCCGTGCAGTTGATCAATACCGAGATGTCGCCCGCGGCGGGCATGGCGCAGTGGTTGGCGAGCAAAGAAGCCCCGGCTGGCTTCAGCGTGGACCGCGAATGCGAACTCAAGGCCTCCGACGAGTCGAAGGCGGTGGTGCGCTACACGCGCCATGCACTGGATACCGACGAGGTGACCGGGCACATTGCCATGGGCAAGATGCCCACGCGCCTGGCCATGAGTTGGAACGACCACGTGTCCTTTGTGCTGACCGAGGCACTGCAGTTGAAAAAGGTGGCGGTACTGGACGTGGTGTTTGAGGCCGCATCGGCCCTGGCCTCGGACGGCAAGGACGACAACTTCGATGGCGACGTGGCGATTGCCACCGGCGAGTTGCAGAAGCTGATACCGGACCTGCTGGAGGCTTTGGGCGGCGAAGTGTTGCCCATCCCTTCCGCCTGAGTTTCGCTGTCAAGTTGTGCCCAGGGATTTGAACTCCTTGGGGGGCACTGAATGAAAAATCGCACCCCTCGGGGTGCGATGTCTATACCAGTCTGCGTACGGGATCAGTCGTGGCGACCGCTTCCACCGTGGTCGCCACCATGGCGCTCCATATCGTGGCGGTATTCGTCGCGCTGATCCCAGCGTCCATGGTTGTAGCCGTGTCCATCCTCACCCCAGCCGCGGCGTCCGTAGTCGTGCACCGGGTAGTAGCCGACCCGCTCCACTTCGCGGTAGCCGTATGCGGGCATCGGCCGGTAGGGCTGTTCATAGACCACGACCGGGGCCGGGCGATACCGTTCCTGGTAAACCACGGTGCGCGCCGGTTCATAGCGGCGGTAGGCACCATCGCTGGCGATGCTGACACCTGCTACGCCACCGACGGCGGCGCCAATCATGGCGCCATCGCGGCCACCCACCGATTGACCGATCAGTGCACCGGCCATGGCACCCAAGCCACCACCCAGAACGGGATTGAGATTGTCGGCATGCGCGGCCTGGGCTGCCAGACCCGCAATGGCCAAGGCCAGCGTGGCCGTGGTGCGCAGAACCGTGTTGTTGCGTGCAGTGGTAAACATGGCGTTGGTGGGTTGTGACACCCCGTACTGCCAGAAGTGGCAGTTTCTGACTGTTCAACGCCTGCCAGCCTTCTGCGATGACCCGGTTAACAAGGTCTTACAACTGGAGTGCCTTGGTTACAGGGACTTGGGCAGGGTCAGCCCATGCGGCCGGCTTGAAAATCTTCCACTGCCGTCATCAACTCGTCGCGCGTGTTCATGACAAACGGGCCGTATTGTGCAATCGGCTCGTGCAGGGGTTTGCCGGCAATCAGCAGCGCGCGTGCCGGTTCCTGCGAGCTTTCCGACTGCAGCATCACCGCATCGCCGGCGTTTTTCAGGATCGCCATGCGGTTGCGCGGTACTGGTGTGGCCTTGCCTTCGGCGTCCACCACATGCACGGTGCCGCGGTAGACGTAAAGAAAGGCGTTGTGCGCTTCGGGTACCGGCTGGGTGATGCTGGCACCGCCTGCGGGGAACTGCAGGTCCAGGTAGAGCGGGTCGGTCGGGTAATCGGCAGCGGGCCGGTGCATGGCGCCTTCGACGCCATGGCTGCTGCCGGAGATGATGCGCACCAGCACGCCGCCGCGCGGGTCGTCACCCTCGCCCACGGGGGTGGTCACTTCGGGGATGCTCTCGCTCTGGATGTCGCGGTACCAGGGTTTGCACAGCTTGTCCTTGCCCGGCAGGTTCAGCCAGAGCTGAAAGCCCTCCATCACGCCTTCTTCCTGCTCCGGCATTTCGCTGTGGATCAGGCCAAAGCCGGCGGTCATCCACTGCACACCACCGTTTTGCAGCAGGCCCTCGTGGCCGCCGCTGTCCTTGTGGCGCATGCGCCCGGCAATCATGTAGGTCACAGTCTCAAAGCCGCGGTGCGGGTGGTTGGGAAAACCCGCGCCGTAATCTTCCGGGTTGTCGCTGGCAAAGTTGTCCAGCATCAGAAACGGGTCCAGGCGTTTTTGCAGGTCCTGCGTCAGCACGCGGGTGAGTTTGACGCCGGCCCCATCGCTGGTGGGTTGGCCGGTTACCAGGCGCTCGACCTGGCGCAGTGCGGGGGAGGTGGGTGCGTTCATGGTGCGCATTATCCGGAATCCGGCCTGGGCGTGCAGCGGCGGACTCAGGCGGCGGTGACCGCGTAGCCCTCTTCGGCGATGGCCTGGGCCAGGGCCTCGCGTGGCTGCTCGGACGCGATTTGCACCCGGTTCTGGGTGCGGTCAATTTGCACCTGCGCTTGCGGGTCGGCTTGCAGGATGGCGCGGGTAACGGCTTTTTCGCAGTGGCCGCAGGTCATTCCGGTGACGGTAAAGGTCTGGTTCATGCTGGCTCCATAGGGGGGAAGTTGAGAATGCAGCGTAGTGTGAACCCTTCCACGGTAGCAAGGTCAAGCCTTTCTTGGTTGCCAGAATCCGGTACCAGCGCTTGACCTTGCGATGGTAGGAAGCATTAGGCTAGGCCCATGAACAACGATGCAACGCTGGATATTGGTATTGGTGGCATGACCTGCGCGTCCTGCGTGGCGCGGGTGGAGCGGGCGCTGAAAAAGGTGCCCGGCGTGTCCACCGTCTCGGTCAATCTGGCGACCGAGTCGGCGCGGGTGCAACTGGCCACGGATGTACCGGTGTCTGCCACGGAGCAGGTGCCCACGCTGAATATGGAGGCGCGCCTGCGCCGCGCGGTGCGCGATGCCGGCTATGAGCCACGCGCTGCCAACACCCTGACGGATGCTCCGGACGCCTCGCGCTGGGCCGGTTTTGCGCCGATTGCCTGGGGCCTGGCCCTCTCCATGCCGCTGGTGCTGCCCATGCTGGGGGATCTGTTCGGCTGGCACAGGATGCTGCCCGCGCTGTGGCAATTCTTGTTGGCCACACCGGTGCAGTTTGTGTTGGGCGCGCGCTTCTACAAGGCCGGTTGGCATGCGCTGATCAACTTCAGCGGCAATATGGATTTGCTGGTGGCGATTGGCACGACGGCGGGCTGGGCCCTGTCGGTCTGGCTCTGGCTGACGGCGGCGCCAGATGCCATGGTGCACCTGTATTTTGAGGGCTCGGCCCTGGTGGTGACCCTGGTGCTGCTGGGCAAATGGCTGGAAGCCGGCGCCAAGCGCCAGACCACCTCGGCCATCCGCGCCCTGCATGCCTTGCGCCCGGAAGTGGCACACCTGATCGGCCCGGACGGCGAAGTGGACGTGCCGGCCGACGAGGTGCTGGTCGGCGACCAGCTGGTGGTCAAGCCGGGTGAGCGTTTCGCTGCCGATGGCGTGCTTCTGGAAGGATTTACCCAGGTGGATGAATCCATGCTCACCGGCGAATCCCTGCCCGTGGCCAAGGCGCTGGACAGCCTGCTGACGGCCGGCTCTATCAATGGCGATGGCCGTGTGCGGATGCGGGTGCGCGCCGTGGGGGCCGACACCATGCTGTCGCACATCATCCGGCTGGTGGAGGATGCGCAGGCGGCCAAGGCGCCGATCCAGCGCCTGGTGGACCAGGTGAGCGCGGTGTTTGTGCCGGTGGTACTGGGCATTGCGCTGGCCACCCTGTTGGGCTGGTGGCTGAGTGGCCACAGCTTCGAGATGGCGCTGATCAATGCGGTGGCGGTGTTGGTGATTGCCTGCCCCTGTGCTCTGGGCTTGGCCACTCCGGCAGCCATCATGGCCGGTACCGGCGTGGCGGCCAAGTACGGCATTCTGATCAAGGATGCCGAGGCGCTGGAGCTGGCGCACCAGGTGGACACCGTGGTGTTCGACAAGACCGGCACGCTGACGGTGGGCAAACCCAAGCTGCTGGAACTGGCTTGCGTACCTGACCAAGAGCACGGCAGTGGCGCGCCGCGCGCCGAAGTCCTGCAACTGGCGGCCAGCCTGCAAAGCGGCTCCGAGCACCCCTTGGCCCTTGCCGTGCTGGCGTCCGCCAAGGCCGAGGGCTTGGCCCTGCTGGCGGCGACGGAGGTCAGTGCCGTGCCTGGACGCGGCATGCAGGGCCTGGTGGCGGGGCGGCCATTGCTGCTGGGCAGCCTGCGCTGGATGGACGAATTGAACGTGGATCTGGGCCCGCTGGCGGCCCGTGCGGCGCTTTGGCAGACACAGGGCGCCACGGTGTCGGCGCTGGCGCAGCGTGTCACGCAGGATGGGCAAGGTGCGACGGATGGGAATGATCGGAAAGCTGGACAGGCGCGCGTGGTGTTGCTTGCCCTGCTGGCCTTTGGCGACGAGCCCAAGCCCGCCGCCCGGCAGGCCTTGGACGTCCTGCGTGCCCGTGGCCTGCGCTTGGTGATGCTCTCCGGCGACAACCGGGGCGCGGCAGAGTCCATGGCGCGCCGTCTGGGCCTGAACCCGGAGGCTGGCGAGGTCATGGCCGAGGTGCTGCCGGGCGACAAGGCGGCCCAGGTGCTGCGTCTGAAAGGGGGCGGTCACCGCGTGCTGATGGTGGGCGACGGTGTCAATGACGCACCGGCCCTGGCCGCAGCCGATGTGGGCATGGCCATGGCCAACCCGGACGGCGGCGGCACCGACGTGGCCATGCACGCCGCCGGCATGACCTTGATGCGCGGCGACCCGTTGCTGGTAGCCGCTGCACTGGATATCTCCGCACGCACGGTGCGCAAGATCCGGCAAAACCTGTTCTGGGCTTTTGCCTACAACGTGGCGGGCATTCCGCTGGCTGCGCTGGGTTTTCTGAACCCGGTGTTTGCCGGTGCGGCCATGGCCATGAGCTCGGTCAGCGTGATGGCCAACGCGCTGCTGCTCAAGCGCTGGAAGCCCTGAAGCTGCCCGCCCTGTCCCGGCAAGGTTTGCCTGCGGTTGACCTCGGTCAGTACCCGGCCTATAACAATATGAGAGCCTGTGCGCATAACAAGGAGACACACCATGGCACGCAGCAGCCTGCGGATTATTCGGGAAGAGCACCAGACACTGGGTGCCATGTTGCGCGCCTTGGGCAAGATGATTGACCGCGGGCCCGGTGATGAACCGGAGCGCTACTTTGATGTGATGCGGGCCACATTGTTTTTCATTGATGAGTTTCCGGAGCGCTTGCACCATCCCAAGGAGACGCAGCTGCTGTTTCCGGCACTGGCACGACTGGCACCGCAGATTCAGGACACCCTGATCCGTCTGGACAAGGACCACGCCGGCAGCGAGCGCTCCATCCGCGAACTGCAGCACCTGTTGCTCGGTTGGGAACTGGTGGGCGATTCACGCCGGCAGGCCTTTGAGAAGGCGGCCCGTTACTACCTGGATCTGTATCTTGGCCATATGCACCTGGAAGACACCGAGGTGTTGCCGCTGGCGGAAAAGGTGCTGGGCGAGGCCGATTGGAAGGTGCTGGACGCTGCCTTTGCCACCAACTGCGATCCGCTGAACGGCAAGTACCCGCGTGACCCGATTTATGACCGCCTGTTCACCCGCGTTGTGATGAGCGGGGCTTCCAGCTAGGCGCGTCGTCCCCGGCAGTGCGGCTTCCTGGCGATGGGGCTGGGGCATGGCCTGGCAATAGGCCTTCTTGTCGCCCCGGTTGCTGCCAGGCTGTGCGCGCAGCCCCACAATGCGGGGCTATGCCTCGCGCCAATGAATGACACCTTGCACACTTCTTCCCGCCAACTGACGGCGCTGGCCCTGGCCATTGCGCTGGGGGCTGCCATCTCGCTGGGCATTACCCGCTTTGCCTATGGTCTGCTGTTGCCGGCCATGCGGGCCGATCTGGGCTGGTCGTACGCACTGGCGGGTGCCATGAACACCGCCAATGCCACGGGCTATTTTCTGGGGGCACTGGCCTGCCCGTGGTTGATGCGCCGGTTTGGCCCCTCCTTGCTGCTGACGGTAGGCGCAGTTGCGGCCAGTGTGTTCATGGTGGGCAGCGGTTTTGTTACCCAAACCGAGGGCCTACTGCTGCAGCGGCTGCTGGCCGGCGTGGCCAGTGCGCTGGTGTTTGTGGCCGGTGGCCTGCTGGCGGCCCGGCTGGGCGCCCGCGACCCCTTGCGCAGCGGCCTGCTGCTGGGCCTGTATTACGGCGGAACCGGTGTGGGCATTGTGCTGTCCAGCCTATTGGTGCCGCTGGCCCTGGATGCCGCGCAACTCAGTGCCCATGGCTGGCGCTGGGCCTGGTGGGCCATGGGTGCCTTGTGCCTGCTGTTCAGTCTGGTGCTGCTGTGGCCGGCGCGGGTGATGGCCGCCTGGGTAGCCCCTGCTGCCGCGGCCGGGCAGGTGGCGCAGGCCTTCCGCTGGCGTCTGTTTGGTTTTGGCCTGGCCGGTTACACGCTGTTTGGCGTGGGCTACATCGGTTACATGACGTTTGTCGTGGCGCTGCTGCGCAGCCAGGGCCGCAGCGCGCTGGAGATCACCGTGTTTTACGCGCTGCTGGGCCTGGCGGTGATGGCCTCCTCGCGCATCTGGGCCCGTCTGCTGGATCGCTACAACGACGGGCGACCACTGGCCTTGCTCAATGCCCTGCTGGGCTTGGCCACGCTGCTGCCGGCGCTGACGCAGGTCTGGGGGCTGGTGTTGCTGTCGGGGCTGCTGTTTGGTGCGGTGTTTTTGTCGGTGGTGGCATCCACCACGGCACTGGTGCGGCACAACCTGCCGCAGTCGGCCTGGGTTGCGGGCATCAGTGCCTTTACCACGGTGTTTGCAGCGGGGCAGATCATCGGACCCACGGTGGTGGGCTGGATTGCCGACGGTGCTGGTGGTCTGGAGCGTGGCCTGGTGTTTTCCGCCTGTGCTCTGTGGGTGGGCGCTGCTCTGGCATTGCGCCAGCGCAGCGTGGTTCCCACTACTTGATCAGACCTTCCGCCTTCATCGCGGCGATGACGGCCGGGCGCGCCGCCACGCGGGCACGGTAGGCCAGCAGGTTGGCGTAGCCGGAGAGGTCCAGCGCCACATAGGGTGCCCAGTTGGTCACGGTAAACAGGTAGGCATCGGCCACGCTAAAGGTGTCGCCCATCAGGTACTGTTTGCCGGCCAGTTCGCCTTCCACCCATTGCAGGCGGCTGTGCAGGTGCTCCAGGCAGGACGGCTTGTATTCGGCCGGGGTGGAGGGGGTGAACAGGGGCGAGAAGCCCTTGTGCAACTCGGTGCCGATAAAGGTGAGCCACTCCTGCAGCTTGTAACGCTCAAACGTTCCGTTGGCGGGTGCCAACTGGCTGGCAGGCGCCTGGTCGGCGATGTACTGAACAATGGCCGGGCCTTCATGCAGGCGGCGGCCGTCGTTCAGCTCCAGCAGGGGCACATAACCCAGCGGATTGATGGTGTAGTAATCGGTGCCATCGTCCAGCTTGTGGGTTTTGTTGGGGGCGGACACGGCCGTGTAGGCCAGGCCGGATTCTTCCAGCACGATGTGGGGGGAGAGCGAGCAGGCGCCGGCAGAGTAGTAAAGCTTCATGGTGTTCCTTCAGGTCTTGGGAGCGGGGTTCAGGCCCCGGGGCGAGCTGCCACGGGCCAGGGATCTGATGCTAGCTGCATTTGGCGTTGCCGATTGCAAGGGGGTTCACGCGAACCGTGGATCGTGCGGCGGGGCCGCACTGTTGCGACGAGGCAAGTGCGCCGCAACCGATGGTCCTGCGTCAACGTACAAGCCGCTGGCGCAGCCTGCCCCGCCAGGCCTCAGGCCAGTGGCAGGCCTTTGCCGCCCAGGCGTTTTACCAGGCCCTGTGCCAGCCGGTTCACCATGCCGTAGATGGAGAGCTGGGGATTGGCCCCGATGCTGGTCGGGAACAGGGAGCCATCGTGGATGGACAGGTTTTCAATCTGCCAGTGCACCCCGTCAGGCCGCGTGACACCCTGGCCCTCCTGTGCGGACAGGCCGCAACCACCCATGACATGGGCGCTGCCGATCTTGGTCAGCAGCGGTTGCATGGGCAGGCTTTCGATGGCCTTTTTGGCCTCGGCCCAATTGCCGTAGTGGGAGCCCATTTCATGTGCCGGATAGACGGATTGGGCGCCTGCCGCAAACTGGATTTCGGCCATGGCCAGCTGGGCACGGCGTGCACCGTCCATCACAAAGTCGGTCAGCGCGTAGTCCAGCACCGGTTGGCCGTCGCTGTTGAGCTCCACGCTGCCGCCCACACTTTGCGCATGAAACCCGTCACGCATGATGGCCACCAGAATCTGGGTGTTGGCAAACTGCCGGAACAGGGCCGTCTGTGGCGGCCCGAAGCCGGGCAACTGGGCACCGACAAAGACCGGATGCACCGGTGCCGACTCCAGCTTGAAGCCTATGGGCCCGTCAATCGCCTGGCTGTGCAGGAAGTGGTCGGAGTAGACCGACTGCGGCGCGCCAGCCCAGCCTGCCACCGGGGACGGCATCACAGCGGTGGTAACCGTGGCCGGATGCAGGAACGTCCGTTTGCCCAGGCGGTGCTGCGGGTCGGGCGCCTGGGAGCGCAGCAGCAGGGCCGGCGAATTGATGGCGCCACCTGCCAGCACATAGTGTCTTGCTATGATTGTTGTAGCAATAGAGCCTGCATTGACAGGGGCTGCATTGCCTTTTACCGCAATGCACTGCAAATGGCTGATCTTGCCGGCGTTGAACACAAATTGCTGCGCACGCGTTTCCACCAGCAACGTGGCACCCAGGTCCAGCGCTGCCGGAATGGTGGTGACCAACATGCTTTGCTTGGCGTTGGTGGGGCAGCCCAGGCCGCAGGAGCCCAGGTTAAAACAGCCTTTGACGTTGCGCGCGATGTGTTCGGTGGCAATGCCCAGCTTGGCCGCGCCCTGGGCCAGCAGTTCGTTGTTGGCATTTGGCGCCATGTCCCAGGGCGTAATGTTGAGGCGCGCCTCGGCCTGCGCAAAGTAGGGTGCCAGCGCTTCCACGCTGTAATCGGTCAGGCCGAAATGCGCTTGCCAATAAGCCAGGGTACCGGGTGGTGTGCGGAAGGAACTGGTCCAGTTGACGGTGGTGGAGCCGCCCACGGACCGGCCCTGCAGAATGCCGATGGCCTTGTCCTTGGTGCGGCGCCCGGCACCTTCCTGGTACAGGTCCTTGTAGGCTTCGGATTCGAGCTGGTTGAAGTCGGAACTGCTCTTGAGCGGCCCTTCCTCAATGATGACCACACTGAGCCCGGCGCGGGCCAGCAATTCGGCGCTAATGCCGGCGCCGGCGCCAGAGCCGATGATGGCCACGTCGCAGCTGATTTTTTCCGGCAGGGCTGCGTGCTTGCCGCCCAGCACTTTCCAGCCACGGCCCAGGCCGTCCCGGATGGGGTCTTTGAATTTGCTCATGCTGTGTGCTGTGTTGCGCCGTCGTGCGGCTTACAGGTCGATCGGGCCGGGGTAGCCCAGCACCGGCCAGGACTCCTTGCCGCTGAAGTAGGCGGCATAGACCAGGTCATGCAGGCCCTGGTAGGCCTGCTGGCGCAGGCTGACGCGGGACAGGCGCATGGCCTGCAGGGCTTCGGCCAATTCGGCGGTTCCCACGGCATCCCAGGTGTTTTGGATGCCCACCAGGGCGCGCCGGCCGGCCGCGGTGTCCATGATCGTCAGCAGCTGCGAGAGTTCGGCCTGCACCCCATCGGGTGTGCCCGCAATCTGGGCGTCAATGCGTGTCAGCAGCGCGCCCATGGCGGCCGTGCGGGGCAGGCGGCTTGCGTCCGGCCAGGCGTCGGCAATGAGGGCTTCTGCCAGCCGCGACAGCATGAGCCGGGAGCGTGCGGTCATAGCGCCCTGTTGCAGGCCCGGCTGCAGCAGGGCAACGGCGCCACCGGCGACAGCCAGCACCACGGCCGAGCCGACACCGAGTCTGAGAAGTGTTCTTCGTTGCATCCCGTGACTATTGCACGGGAGCCTGCGTAAGGGCTAGAGCCCTCCGCCTAGAGCGGCTCGGGGTTTGCCCAGGCAAGCCATGGCGTGTGCCTGGTTTTGGGGCAGCCGGTAGAATCAGCGCCTCTCCCCCTGGCTTTTTGCGCCCTGCGTTCTGCACCGCGCCCCATTGGATCCACCATGCTGTACCCAGAATATTTCGACGTCATTGTCGTTGGCGGCGGCCATGCCGGAAGCGAGGCCGCGCTGGCTGCCGCCCGCATGGGCTGCAAGACCCTGCTGCTGACCCACAACATCGAGACCCTGGGGCAGATGAGCTGCAACCCGTCCATTGGTGGCATCGGCAAGGGCCATCTGGTCAAGGAAGTGGATGCGTTGGGTGGCGCCATGGCCCTGGCCACGGACGAAGCCGGCATCCAGTTCCGCATTCTCAATTCCAGCAAGGGCCCGGCCGTGCGTGCCACCCGTGCCCAGGCCGACCGTGTCTTGTACAAGGCGGCGATTCGCCGGGTGCTGGAAAACCAACCCAACCTGTGGCTGTTCCAGCAGGCCGTGGATGACCTGCTGGTGGAAGGGGAGCGGGTGGTCGGTGCGGTCACGCAAGTCGGCATCGAGTTCCGCGCCCGCACCGTGGTGCTGACGGCTGGCACCTTTCTGGATGGCAAGATCCATGTGGGGCTGAACAACTACGCGGCAGGCCGTGCCGGTGATCCGCCAGCGGTCTCTTTAAGCGCGCGCTTGAAGGAACTCCAGCTGCCGCAAGGCCGCCTGAAAACCGGCACGCCGCCGCGCATTGATGGCCGCAGCATCGACTTCTCCAGATGCCAGGAGCAGCCCGGTGACGGTATGCCTGGCGGCATGGCGGCACAGATGCCGGTGTTCAGCTTCATGGGCACAACGCAAATGCATCCGCAGCAAATGCCCTGCTGGATTACCCATACCAATACGCGCACCCACGACATCATCCGCAGCGGTTTTGATCGCAGCCCTATGTTCATGGGCAAGATCGAAGGCGTGGGGCCACGCTATTGCCCCAGCGTGGAAGACAAGATCAACCGCTTTGCCGACAAGGACAGCCACCAGATCTTTCTGGAGCCCGAGGGTCTCACCACCCACGAGTACTACCCGAACGGCATCTCCACCAGCCTGCCGTTTGACATCCAGCTGGCGCTGGTGCGCAGCATGGAAGGGCTGGAGAACGCGCATATCCTGCGCCCCGGCTACGCCATTGAGTACGACTACTTTGACCCGCGGGCGCTGAAAAGCAGCTTTGAGACGCGTCAGATTGCCGGACTGTTTTTTGCCGGCCAGATCAATGGCACCACCGGCTACGAAGAGGCTGCAGCCCAGGGTCTGTTTGCCGGATTGAATGCCGCGCTGCAGGCGCGCAGCCTGGGCGGCGGCAATGACGCTGCTAGTGCAGCCGGCGGCATCAGTTACGAGGGTGCGAGTTGGTTGCCGGGTCGTGACCAGGCTTACCTGGGCGTGCTGGTGGATGACCTGATTACCAAGGGCGTGACCGAGCCCTACCGCATGTTTACCAGCCGCGCCGAGTTCCGCCTGCAATTGCGTGAAGACAATGCAGATGCGCGCCTGACCGAAGTTGGGCGCCAGCTTGGACTGGTCGACGATGCCCGCTGGGTCGCGTTCTGCCGCAAGCGCGAGGCTGTTTCACGTGAAACAGAGCGCCTGCGTAGCATCTGGGTGAATCCCCGCAACCTGGCGCAGGCTGAGGCTGAACGGGTTCTGGGCAAGGCCATGGAACATGAATACAACCTGGCCGACCTGCTGCGCCGCCCGGATGTGAGTTATGCCGGACTGATGTCGCTGGCCGATGGCCGCTTTGCCAACGCCGAGTTGCCGGTGGCCGCGCTGGCAGTGGAGGGTGATGTCGCGGCACAAGCGCAGGACGTGTTTGTCGCCGCCGTGGTGGAGCAGGTGGAGATTGCGGCCAAATACGCGGGCTACATCACCCGCCAGCAGGACGAGGTGCAGCGTGCCGCCTTTTACGAAAACCTGCGGCTGCCGGAGGAGCTCGACTACATGCAGGTATCGGCCCTGAGTATTGAGGCGCGCCAGCGTTTGAGCAAGTTCCGCCCCGAAACCCTGGGCCAGGCCTCGCGCCTGTCGGGTATTACCCCGGCCACGATCTCGCTGTTGCTGATCCATTTGAAGCGCGGGAAGTTCAAGGGCTTCGCCGATAAGCCGAGTGATGCGGCAAGTGCTCAGCCCGCTGAAGCTGGCACTGCCGCGGAGCTGGCCGAATGACCAAGCCGTTGGAATTGGAATTGCGCGCCGGTATTCGGGCACTGGGCCTTGATTTGTCGGATGCCCAGGTGGCGCAGCTGCTGGCGTATCAGGACTTGATCCAGAAGTGGACCAAGGTCTACAACCTGACGGCGGTACGTGATCCGGCCGAGATGCTGACGCACCATTTGCTGGATAGCCTGGCGGTGGTGTTGCCCTTGCAGAAGCAGCTGACGGCTATGCGAGCCGCAGGCGCTTTTGCTGTGGGTGCTCCGGTGCGTTTGCTGGATGTGGGCTCGGGTGCAGGCCTGCCGGGCGCGGTGATCGCCATCTGCTGTCCGCAAGTCAACGTGCATTGTGTGGATACGGTCGCCAAGAAGGCTGCCTTTATTCAGCAGGTGGCAGTGTCTTTGCGGTTGCCCAATCTGCGCGGCATCCATGCACGTGTGGAAAATCTGACTGACACCTACGACGTGGTGAGTTCGCGCGCCTTTGCCTCGCTGCCGGATTTTGTGACCTGGTCGCTGAAGTGCCTGGCAGAGCAGGGCGTCTGGATGGCGATGAAGGGCAAACACCCTGCCGATGAAATTGCTGCACTGCCTGCCGGCGTGGAAGTGTTTCACGTGGAACCGTTGGTCGTTCCTGGCTTGGACGCGGAGCGCTGCATCCTGTGGTTGCGTTCAGGTGTGCTTGTCTGACCCTTTGTTGGTCGCCTGCATCTGTTCTGGATCCGGCGGGCTGGGCACTCTACGCCGCGGCTGTCTCCCGGCCTTCGGCCTCCTCTTTATGCTACTGCGCAGAGCACCCAACCCACCTGATCTGAGGTGGGCTCTTGCATGCCAGTGAAAGAGCCACTGTTTCACGTGGAACCAAGGATTTTCGTAGACCGGGCGCAGGGCCTTGCCTGTGTAAATGCGGCAAGTGTCCGAGCGAGGTGGAGTGATGGAGGGTGCAGCCCTCTGTGGGGAACACAGCGGCGACACTGCCCCCACACCTACTGCGGGCAAGGGCCAAACCTGCAACAACCGAAATCAAGAACCGGAAAGCAAACGCCAAGAATCACGAAATCGGGTCCGCCAAAAATCCAACGTAAACTCAAGCCCTCCCTTCGAAAGAAACCACCATGCTCGGCGTTACCGACTACGGCACCTTTGTCGTTACTGTGATTGTGTTTTTGGCAATCCCTGGTCCGGGCAATCTGGCCCTGGTCACCAGCACCAGCAAGGGCGGCATTGCTGGCGGGCTGGCGGCGACCTTTGGCGTGATTCTGGGTGACCAGGTGCTGATGTGGTCGGCCGTGGCCGGTGTGGCGGCCCTGCTGATTGCCTATCCCGATGCTTTCTCGGCGGTGCAGTGGTTTGGCGCCGCCTACCTGGCATGGCTGGGTGTCAAGATGCTGCTGGCCAAGCCGGGCGCTGCGCCGGTCATCAACATCAAGCCCCGCCACTACCTGCGCCAGGCCTTGATGATCACCTTGCTCAATCCCAAGGCCATCCTGTTTTACATGGCCTTCTTTCCGCTGTTTGTGGATCCGGTACGCCAGCAGGGACTGGTTACCTATGCCTTTATGGCGGCCACCATCGCCGGACTGACATTTTTGTATGGACTGGGCGCCACACTGTTGACGCACTTTCTGGCCGAACGTGTGCGCGCCAACCCCATGATCGGGCGGGTACTGGAGAAAGTTGCCGGTACCTTCCTGGTCGGCTTTGGCATCAAGCTGGCGCTTTCCAAATGACGAACGCAGACCTGAACGCAACACCTGCAGGGGACACCAAACGCATGGCCAAGATATTCTGCATTGCCAACCAAAAGGGCGGGGTGGGCAAGACCACCACCACAGTCAATCTGGCGGCCGGTCTGGCCAAGGTTGGGCAGCGCGTGCTGATGATTGATCTGGACCCGCAGGGCAATGCCACCATGGGTTCGGGTGTCGACAAGCGCAAACTGGAGCTCACGGTGTATGACGTGCTGCTGGAGTCCGCTTCCATCACCGAAGCGCGCGTGCAAAGCGACAAGCTCAAGGCAGCCGGTTGCGGCTACGATATTTTGGGCGCCAACCGGGAACTGGCCGGCGCCGAGGTGGAACTGGTGGAAGTGGAGCGGCGTGAGCGCCGCCTCAAGGCAGCCATCGCCGCGGTGCAAACCGAATACGACTTTGTGTTGATCGACTGCCCGCCCTCGCTGTCGATGCTGACGCTCAACGGTCTGTGCTGTGCCCATGGCGTGATCGTGCCCATGCAGTGCGAATACTTTGCGCTCGAAGGCCTGACCGATCTGGTCAACACCATCAAGCAGGTCAAGGCCAATCTGAACGACGACCTGCAGATCATCGGCCTGCTGCGCGTGATGTTTGATCCGCGTATCACCCTGCAGCAACAGGTCAGCGACCAGCTCAAGGCGCACTTTGCCGACAAGGTGTTCAACACCGTCATTCCGCGCAATGTGCGCCTGGCCGAGGCGCCCAGCTATGGCGTGCCGGGGGTGGTCTTCGACATTCATTCCAAGGGTGCGCAGGCTTTTGTGGCTTTTGCCCAGGAGATGGTTGCGCGCATCCAGGTCATGTAGGGCAGGGCTCGCGCAGCGGTATTTGTTTGCTATTTAATTCATAGCGTTTATGAAATTTCCGGAACCCATGTCCACTCCCAACATCCTGATTCTTCCTGGCTGGCAAAACTCCGGCCCAGCCCATTGGCAAAGCCGTTGGGAAGCGCTGTATGGCGATGTGCGCGTCGAGCAGCACGACTGGATGCGGCCGCTGCGCGGCGACTGGATTGCGCGCCTGGAAGATGTACTGCTGTCACAAACCGGCCCCAGCCTGTTGGTCTGCCATAGCCTGGGTTGCATGCTGACCGCCGCCTGGGCTTCGCACTCGCGCAACACGCATTTGGTTGCCGGTGCCTTGCTGGTGGCACCGGGCGATCCAGATACAGAAATGGGGCAATCCAACTTCCCAAGCTTTGCGCCCGTTGCCATGCGCCAACTGCCGTTCTCCAGCATCGTGGTGGCCAGTCGCGATGACCCATTCACACAATTCGCGCGTGCCCGCAGCTTTGCCGATGCCTGGGGCTCGGAATTTATCGACTATGGCGCACGCGGCCATATCAATGCCGAGTCCGGCCTGGGCGATTGGCCCGAGGGCCGCACGCTGCTGGCCCGGCTCGGCGACAGCCGGGCTGTCACACCCCAACCCAACCCGAACTAAGAAGGAAAACAAAACATGGTCACCAAAAAACCCAAGGGTCTGGGCATGGGTCTGGAAGCATTGCTGGGCCCCAAGGTCAAGGAAACCACCAACCTGGACGGCACGGCAGTCACGCCGGATCTGCCCAGCACCTTGAAGCTCGACGACATGGTGGCCGGCCAGTACCAGCCACGCACCCACATGGACGAGGGCGCCTTGTATGAGCTGGCCGAGAGCATCAAGGCCCAGGGCATCATGCAGCCGATACTCGTGCGTCGCCTGACTGATGAGCAGGCCTTGGCCAAGCGCCAGGCGCAGGACCCAAACGGGGCAGTCGGTAGCGGCACCGCGCACCCGTTGTACGAAATCATTGCCGGCGAGCGCCGCTTCCGCGCTGCCAAGTTGGCCGGGTTGGACAGCGTGCCGGTACTGGTGCGCGACGTGCCGGACCAGGCCGCTGCCGCCATGGCGCTGATTGAGAACATGCAGCGCGAGGACCTCAATCCGCTGGAAGAAGCACAGGGTCTGCAGCGCCTGATCAAGGAATTCGGCCTGACGCACGAGACCGCCGCCCAGGCTGTAGGCCGCTCGCGTAGCGCCGCCAGCAACCTGCTGCGCCTGCTGAATCTGGCCGACCCGGTGCAGACCATGCTGATGGCCGGTGACATTGACATGGGCCATGCCCGCGCCCTGCTGGCGCTGGACCGTGCCACGCAGATTACCGCTGCGAGCCAGATTGCCACCAAAAAAATGTCGGTGCGCGAAGCCGAGAGCCTGGTCAAGAAGCTGAGTGCCGAGTTTTCGCTCACCAGCCCCAAGCCCAAGAAAGAGAAATCGCGCGACCTCAAACGTGTGGAAGAAGAACTCTCCGATTTGCTGATGGCGCAGGTGGATGTGCATATCAAAAAACGCGTAAAGCGCAACGGGCGCATGGAAGACATGGGCGAACTGGTGATCCAGTTCGGTTCGCTGGACGAGCTCAACGGGCTGATCGAGCGTCTCTCGCCCGGCGTGACCCGCTAAAGTCAGCGATGAAGGCCAGCAGCAAGTTGTGGCCCGGCCAGTGGCAATGGCCTCTACCCGCCGTGCTGGCCTGGCTGCTGGCCTGGCTGGTGTTCAAGTTGCTGATCCGCCAGGGGGCGGTCCCTGGCCTTTCGCTGGGTGCGGCCTCCGCGCTCGGCGTGGCTTTGAGCCTGTGGGGCGAAACCTGGTGGCGTCGCCTGCTGATCGGTGCCGGATTCCCCTTGTCCCTGGCCATTTCCCTGGCCTCTTCGGGCGCCACCGGTATACCGGCCTGGGCCTGGCTGTTGCCATTGGGTTTGTTGCTGCTGGTGTACCCCATCAATGCCTGGCGCGATGCGCCGCTATTTCCCACGCCGGCCGACGCGCTGCAGGCATTGCCGCAGCACGCGCCACTGCCCGTCGGCGCGCTGATTCTGGACGCCGGCTGCGGAGCCGGCCACGGCTTGCAGGCGCTGCGCGCGGCTTACCCGCAGGCCGTGCTGTCGGGGCTGGAGTGGAGCTGGCCCTTGCGCCTAGTCAGCGCCTTGCGCTGCCCCTGGGCGCGCGTGCGCCGCGAAGATATCTGGATTGCCGACTGGTCCGCCTATGACATGGTCTACCTGTTCCAGCGTCCGGAGAGCATGACCCGTGCGGTAATCAAGGCCGCAGAGTTGCGGGCCGGTGCCTATATGGTGAGTTTGGACTTCGAAGCAACACATCTGCGTGCCACAGCCCAATACCGCACGCCCGGTGGCAAAATGGTATGGGTGTACAGGGCGCCGGTTCAGGCGCTCTAAAGGAGGACAACATGGGTTCCCAATTATCAACAGACGGTCCGGCGGATTTGGACGCACTGCATGCGCACCGGGTGGTGCTGTTTGCCGTAGCGTCCCTGGCCGAATTGCGCGAATCCGATACCGCCAGCCATCTGCTGCGCGTCAAGCACTATGTGCGGCTGCTGGCGGACCGGTTGCAACAGCACCCGCTTTTTGCCTCCCAGCTGACCACGGCCTATATCAACGCCCTGGTTGACAGTGTCCCCATGTACGACCTGGGTGCAGTGGCCATTCCCGATCGCATCTTGCTCAAACCCGGACGGCTCACACCCGAAGAACTGGCGGTCATGAGTGCTCACACCACACTGGGCTATGAGGCCATTGTGCGTGCCGAAAACGCATTGGGACTGCAGTCGCCCATGCTGGCCTTTGCCAAAGAGCTGACCTTGTCCCACCATGAAAAATGGAACGGCAAAGGCTATCCCAAGGGGCTGTCCGAGACCCAGATTCCCCTGTCGGCCCGCCTGGTTGCGGTGGCCGATGTCTATGACGCGCTGATCAGCAACAAGATTTACCGCCAGGGTGTTTCGCACGAAGCCGCTGTCGGGGTGGTCTTTAGCGAACGTGGCCAGCACTTTGATCCGGACGTGGTGGACGCGTTCATGGAACTGACGGTGGAGTTCGAAGGGGTTGCCATCCGCTTTGCGGACAGCGAGAGTGACATGCAGAACAAGATTGAGTACATGGCCAGTGCCATTGCCGAAATCACGGAAATTTGAGCCACGGGCGTTGCCCGCGCAGTCGCTCACAGCGTAAAAATCTTCCCCGGGTTCAGGATGTTGTCCGGGTCCAGCGCCCGTTTGATGGCGCGCATCATGTCCACCGCGCCCGCGCCGGCCTCGCTCAGCAGGAAGTCCATCTTGTGCAGGCCCACGCCATGTTCACCACTGCAGGTGCCGCCCAGGGCCAGGGCGCGCTGTACCAATTTTGTGTTCAGCGTCTCCGCCAGCACCCGTTCCTGCGGTTGTTCCGGGTCGATCAGATAGCCCATGTGGAAGTTGCCGTCACCCACATGGCCGACCAGAAAATACGGGATGCCGGCAGCCTGGGCCTCGTCCACACAGTCCAGCAGCGCATCGGCCAGGCGCGAAATTGGCACGCAGGTGTCGGTGCTGATGGCGCGGCAACCCGGGCGCGACTGTACCCCGGCAAAGTAGGCGTTGTGGCGGGCCGTCCACAGGCGCGTGCGCTCCTCGGGTGTTAGTGCCCACTCAAATGACTTTCCACCGTGTTCTGTGGCAATGGACTGCACCGTGCCTACCTGCTCTTGCACGCCGTCGGGCGAGCCGTGGAACTCCATCAGCAGCAGCGGCGTTTCGGGCAGGCTGAGCCTGGAATGGCGATTCACCATGCCCACGGTGTTGCCGTCCAGCAGCTCGCAGCGCGCAATCGGTACCCCCAGCTGAATGATCTGGATGGTGGTGTTGACGGCATCGGCCAGGCTGGCGAAAGAGCAGCTGGCCGCCAGCACCGCCTCGGGCAAGGGATACAGCTTGAGGGTGATCTCCGTCATCACGCCCAGCGTGCCCTCGGAGCCGACCATCAGGCGCGTCAGGTCGTAGCCGGCGCTGCTCTTCTTGGCGCGGGTGCCGGTGTGTATGACTTCGCCGCTGGCTGTGACCACCTCCAGGGCCAGCACGTTCTCGCGCATGGTGCCGTAGCGCACGGCATTGGTCCCGCTGGCGCGCGTGGCGCACATGCCACCCAGGCTGGCGTCGGCACCCGGGTCTATCGGGAAAAACAGGCCGCTGGATTTCACCGCCTCGTTGAGTTGCTTGCGCGTCACGCCCGCTTGCACCGTCACTGTCAGGTCTTCAGCGTGGATGTGCAGCACCTGGTTCATGCGCGACACATCCAGGCTGATGCCACCCTGTACTGCCAGCAAATGCCCCTCCAGCGAAGAGCCCACGCCAAAGGGAATCACCGGCACCTGGTACTGTGCAGCCAGCTGCACGGTATCGCTGACATCCTGCGTGCGCTCGGCAAACACCACGGCCTCCGGTGGCGCCACGGTAAAGGCGGATTCGTCCCGCCCGTGCTGCTCGCGCACGGCCAGCGCCACCGAGAACTGTGCGCCAAAACGCGCCCGCAAGGCTTGCAGCAAAGCTTGCGGCATGGCGCGCGGTGTCACGCGCGGCACAAGGTGATAGTCTGGGGGGCTGCATGCATGGGCTTCTCCGTCAATAATCTGATTTTGATCCAAGGACGCACCGCAATGGGAAACCGCCTCACACAAATCGCCACCCGCACCGGGGACGCTGGCACCACCGGCCTGGGCGACAACACCCGCGTCTCCAAGAACAGCCTGCGTGTGCACGCCATGGGCGATGTGGACGAGCTCAATTCCAATATCGGCGTGTTGCTGTGCGAGGACATGCCTGGCGGCATCCGCAGCCTGCTGGTCGAGATTCAGCACCAGCTCTTCAACCTGGGCGGCGAGTTGTCCATCCCCGGCTACGAGCTGCTCAAGCCCGAGGCCGTGCTGGCGCTGGACCAGGCACTCGACGAATACAACGCCACCCTGCCGCGCCTGGCCGAGTTCATCCTGCCCGCCGGCACCCGTGCCGCCTCACTGGCCCATGTGTGTCGCACCGTGGCGCGCCGCGCCGAGCGCGCGCTGGTGGCCCTGGGCAATGAAGAGGCGCTGAAGGAAACCCCGCGCCAGTACCTGAACCGTTTGTCGGATTTGCTGTTTGTGCTGTCGCGTTCGCTGAACCGGCATCGCACTGACGGCAGCGTGGGCGACGATGTCTATTGGAAAAGCGAGCGCATGCAGAAGGACGGCGCAGCCGAATAGTCGCTGCCCGGCTTCACGCGAGGCACTGCCGCTTATTGCATTGGCGGCCCGGCTGGCTGCGCAGCGCCAGCGGGCTGCTCGCCATTCAGGTGCTTGATTGCTAAGCCGGTACGTTGAACGGCGTCACCACCTGCACCCCGGATAGGGTGGCGGGTGTCTGCCTGGGACCCACGCCATGGGCGCGCATGATGTGCAAGCAGGCCATGCGCATGTCGTGCGCCAGATCGTGGTGCAGCACGGCGCTGAGTTGCCCGGTGCGCAGCAGCGCCAGGTTGTCGGCGTCCAGATCGTGGCCTATGAAAACCTTGCAGGCGCGCCCGGCCCGGGCAAAGGCCTGCAGGATGGCAGCGTTGGCGCCGCCAATCGAATACACCGCGCAAACCTCCGGCCACTGGCGCAGCCGCTCCAGTACCAGGGCGGCGGTGGCCGCATGCAGGCCCAGGCCTTCGCTGGCGTCCACCGAATGCAGCAGCGGGAAGCGCGCTCGCAGTGCCTCGGCAAAGCCGGCCTCGCGCTCTTCCTCGCCGCGAAAGCGCGTGCTGCTCAGCGACACCAGCACCCCGGCGCGTGTATCCGTACCCAGCCATTGGCCCAGCAGATAGGCGGCCGTCTGCCCGGCGGCGCGGTTGTCCATGCCCACATAGGCCCGGCGTGCGGAGTCCGGCAGATCGGTTACCAGCGTCACCACCGGTATGCCCCGGGCCTGCAGCCGCGCCACCGCAGCTACTACCTGCGCATCATTGGGTGCCTTCAGCAGTACGCCGTGGCTGCCGCGCGCGGCGATCTTGTCCAGGCTGGCGACCAGTTCCCCCGCGGGCATGGACTCCTCCATCTGGTAACGGGCGCGGAAGATGGCGGGGTGCAGCAGCGGCATCTCGTGCTCCAGCGCATCGCGCACTACCCGGGTAAAACGCTCCGGGGCCTGTACCACCACGTCCAGCATGAACTTGCGGCCCTGCAAGCCCACTTGCGCGCTCTGCCGATCCAGCTCGGCTCTTGCCTGTTCCACCCGTCGCACGGTGTGGGCGCGCACGCCGGGGCGCTGGTGCAACACGCGGTCCACCGTGGCCAGGCTGACGCCGGCTTGCAGTGCGATGGCTTTGAGCAGGTGCGGGTGTGACATGGCGAAGACTATTGTGCGGCAGTCTGCCAAACGCTGAGGTGTTTTTGAGGTGTTTTAAAGCCACGTGCCGGCGGTGCTGTTTCTACACTGCAACTTCTCTGAATTGACCCACATCACAAAGGCGTCCCGCATGAATACTTCCTCCGCCATGAATATCCCTGCCCACCACGGCTACCTGCGCGCTGCTGCCTGTCAGCTCGCCGACCTGGACCGTCTGGTGCAGACCGCGACCCGCGCGCAGGACTGCCCGCAGGCCACGGCCATTCTCCAGGGCGTGCCGGTCTACGACGGCAAGGCCCTGCGTGCGGCCCAGGCCGCGTCTGCTGATCCGCACAGCTGGCGCAATCAACTGATGGCTGAGTGGGCGCAGGTCTGGCGCAGCGGCCCCGGCGTGCTGGTGGTGCAGGGCCTGGTCCCGGATGCCACCGTGGTGGACGCCACCTCGGACGAGTTCCGCGCACTGATTGCCGAGTCACACGCCGCCGGTTACGGGGGCGACCACTTCGCCAAGCCGGGTGCCAATGACCGGGTCTGGAACGCGCTGGAAAAGCTCTGCCTGCGCGCGCCGGATGTGTTTGCCGCCTACTACGGCAACGCCATGCTGGCCACCGTTTGCGAAGCCTGGCTGGGCCCGGCCTACCAGATCACCTCGCAGATCAACAGCGTGAATCCCGGTGGCGCGGCGCAAACCGCACACCGTGATTACCACCTGGGCTTTTTCACTGCTGCCGGGGCCGAGCGCTTTCCGGCCCATGTGCACCAACTCTCGCCCCTGCTCACGCTGCAGGGCGCCGTGGCCCATGTGGACATGCCGCTGGAAAGCGGCCCCACGCTGTACCTGCCGCATTCGCAGAAGTATGAAGCGGGCTATCTGGTGGCCGGCATGCCGCAGTTCCAGCAATACTTTGACCAGCACCATGTGCAACTGCCCTTGAAGAAGGGTGATGGCATCTTTTTCAACCCGGCGCTGCTGCATGCCGCCGGCCACAACCGCTCCACCGACATCCGCCGCATGGCCAATCTGCTGCAGGTGTCCTCGGCCTTCGGCCGCTGCATGGAGACGGTGGACCGGGTACGCATGGCGCAGGCCTTGTACCCCAGCCTGCTGCAGGCACACAGCAGCAGCGCTTGGTCTGCAGACGATCTGCATGCCGCCGTGGCAGCCAGTGCCGAGGGCTATGCCTTCCCCACCAATCTGGACCGCGATCCGCCCCTGGGCGGCCTGGCGCCGCAAAGCCAGCAGGACCTGATGCGCAGCGCGCTGGCGCTTGGGCACACGCCCGAACAGTTCAACACCACCTTGCAGGCCCAGGCGCAAACACGCCTGAGCTGATGGCCCCTTCCAAAACAGGAGACACACATGACCCATTCAAGCGCTTCAAACACCCACGTCCTCGCCACACTGCACGGCCAGGTCGCCATCGTCACCGGCGGCACCCAAGGCCTGGGCGCGGCGATTGCCGCCACCCTGGCTGAACGCGGCGCCAAAGGCGTGGTGATCTGCGGCCGCAACGCAACCAAGGGCGCGGCCCAGGTGGAGACGCTGCGCGCACTGGGCACCCAGGCCCTCTACGTGCAGGCCGATCTGGGCCAGGTGCAAGACTGCCGCCAGGTGGTGCAACAGGCCGACGCCAGGTTTGGCCGCGTGGACGTGTTGGTCAACGCCGCCGCGATCACCGACCGCGGCACGATTCTGGATACCGAGCCGGAACTGTTTGATCGCATGTTCGCAGTCAATGTGCGCGCACCCTTTTACCTGATGCAAGAGGCCATCAAGGTGATGCGTCGTGAAGCCATCCAGGGCAGCATCGTCAACATCGGCTCCATGTCGGCCATGGCCGGACAGCCGTTCATTGCCGCCTATTGCGCTTCCAAGGGCGCGCTTGCCACGCTCACGCGCAACACCGCCTATGCGCTGCTGCGCAACCGCATCCGCGTCAATGGCCTGAACATCGGTTGGATGGCCAGCGAGGGCGAAGACCGCATCCAGCGCGAGTTCCACCACGCCGATGCCGACTGGCTGGAACAGGCCGCCGCTTCCCAGCCCAACGGCCGCCTGGTGGACCCGCTGGAGGTGGCGCGCGCCGTGGCCTTTCTGTGCAGTGCCGAGTCCGGCCTGATGACCGGCTCGGTGATCGAGTACGACCAGTCGGTGTGGGGTGGCTACGACGGCTCGCCCCATCCGGTCGCTGCTTTGTAGTGCGGCAATAAGGGCTGGCAGGAGCCGGCCCGTGGGTGATCGGGGCGATGCCGCCTGCGCTGCGGCATTGATCAACATTCGATCAAGACAGTGGATGTGCGAATCAGCAGACTTCGGTGACCGCCCCGTGCTGTTTGCTGAACCAAAGTCTGCGCCTGTGAACTCCCTTGCCATTGCCTCTGTCTGCCTGCTGGGCCTTGCTCTGGGCTTGCGCGTGGTCCAGCGCCGCAACGCATGGCGCGAAGCCGATGTGCAGTGGCCGTTCTACCTCAGAAAGCCACTGGTCAGTCCCAGGCAGTTGCTCTACCAGCGCTTGGTGAGCGCCTTGCCCGGACACCTGGTTCTGTCGGATGTAGCGCTTTGCAGCGTGCTGGCAGTCAAGCGGGGTTCCGACCCGGGCAACTGGACCCGGCGCATTCGCCACCTGCGCTATGACTTTGTGGTCTGCACGCACGATGCGACCGTATTGGCCGCCATCGAACTCGACGACAGCGCGCGCAACGCGCGTGACGCGGCAAACGTGGGCCCCATCAAGAAGCAGATCAGCACACAAGCCGGCCTGCGTCTGTTGCACTGGAAGGCCAATGCCTTGCCAGACCAGGCGCAGATACAGGCGGTATTCGGCGTGCCCTTGACGCTTTTCTTCGAGGACGTGGCATCCAGCGCAAACCAGTCCTGGTGGCCCTCCCTTTCAAGCGCCAGACGCCGGCCACCCATTTTCTGAATCCGGCTGGGCGTACCTGCGCCGCCTTGTTGCACAAGCTGATCAGGCTTTGATCAGCAGCCTGGAAATACCACCCGCGTTCCATCAAGACTTGGCTGCCGCCTGGCGGCAGACTCCGGCATGCCTTGGCGCCACCGCAGGCGAAAGCGCATATCCCCCAATCCCTCCGGAGCACTCCATGGACAGCAACGACAAAGTACAAGAAATCATTCGCGGCTATTACGCCGTCTTCGACGCCCAAACCGGCAACCCCGCCACACTGGACGCCGTTCTGGCCCCTGGCTGGAAGAACTACGCCAGCGACACGGTCTATGCCGAAAGGCCTGCCTTCATGGGTCTGCTGAGCGGCATACAGCAGGCGGTGCCCGATCTGCGTTGGCGCATCTGCGAAGTACTGGTGGTCGGCGACCGTGTGGTCGTGCGCGGCGAAGGCAGCGGCACGCCGGCGGGAGCATTCTTTGGTGTGCCGCACACGGGCAAGGCGTTCAGCCTGATGAGCATCGACATCCATACGGTCCGTGACGGCCGCATCCAGACCACCTACCACCTGGAAGACTGGGCCGGTGCCTTGCGGCAACTGAGCGGGCAGTGAAAGAGCAAGCGCCGCCCGCGGTGAAGGCCTCAGGCGGGCGCCAGTACTGCCATGGTGATGCGTGACACGCAGGTCATCCGGCCGGCGTCGTCACGCATATCGATTTGCCAGACCTGGGTGCTGCGTCCGATATGCACTGCCCGTGCCGTGCCGGTGACCCAACCGTCTTTCACGCCGCGCAAGTGGTTGGCGTTGATGTCCAGGCCCACCGCCTGCTGGCCCGGCGCACAGCTATAGAAGGCGCCGCAGGAGCCCAGGGTTTCTGCCAGCGTGACCGATACGCCGCCGTGCAGCAGGCCAAAGGGCTGGCGCGTGCGTTCGGTGACCGGCACACGCGCTACAAGGTAGTCGTCCCCCACTTCCACGAATTCAATGCCCAGGTGCGAGACCGCCGTGTTTTCAGAGCCCCGGTTAAGAATGTCTACCGAAACGGGCTGTTGCCAGATGCGCATGGTTTTCTGAGTAGCTAATCGAAGCCTGCACTGTAACGGCAGCAGGGACCGTCCCTGCGCCTGACGCATCACGCACCGCCAGCAATATGCAGCGCAATGCGCGGTTTTCTGACGCACGTCACCCCGGGGCAAAAAGCCGGGCAGTACAAACCCCAGTGGCGCCACTGGCATGAAACTCGCTAGTATCGCCACATAAGTTAACCAATTGGTCAACTTATGCTTTCTGACCCCAAAGTAGTGCAGCCCTGCGCCAATGACTAAAACCGAATCGAA
>CANBTQ010000003.1 GCA_947372425.1 Comamonadaceae bacterium
TGGCCCACGCCTACACCGGTTTGCAGGACGCCGGCGAGTACGACGCCCCAGCCCGCGCGCAGGCCTTGATCCTGGGCCTGGGATTTAAGACCAGTGAGTTGGACAACCCGGTCAACAGCTTCTCCGGTGGCTGGCGCATGCGCCTGCAACTGGCGCGCGCGCTGATGTGCCCGGCCGACCTGCTGCTGCTCGATGAGCCCACCAACCACCTGGACCTGGACGCCCTGGTCTGGCTGGAGGCCTGGCTCAAGAAGTACGAAGGCACCATGGTCGTCATCAGCCACGACCGCGAATTTCTGGACGCCGTGACCAATGTCACCCTGCATATCGATGCGGCCAAGCTGATGCGCTACGGCGGCAACTACAGCAAGTTTGAAGACATGCGTGCCGAGCAGATGGAGCTGCAGGCCAACGCCTTCTCCAAGCAGCAGGACAAGATTGCCCACCTGCAAAAGTTCATTGCCCGCTTCAAGGCCAAGGCCAGCAAGGCCAAGCAGGCGCAAAGCCGGGTCAAGGCGCTGGACCGCATGGAAAAGATTGCGCCCCTGCTCAACGAGGCCGACTTCACCTTTGAATTTGCCGAGCCGGCCAATCTGCCCAACCCCATGCTGTCGATGACGGGTGTCAGCTTTGGCTACCCCGCTCCCGAAGGCTCACCGCCCAAGACGCCGCCCACGGTCATCGTGCGCAACGTCAGCAAGTCGGTGCTGGCCGGCCAGCGTATCGGCATTTTGGGTGCCAACGGCCAGGGCAAATCGACCCTGGTGAAAACCGTGGCCCGCGATCTGGAGCCGCTGGGCGGTGAGGTGACCGAAGGCCGTGGCCTGAACATCGGCTACTTCGCCCAGCAGGAGCTTGACGTGCTGCGCCCGGCGGACAACCCGCTGGAGCACATGATCCACATGGTCAAGGAGATGACGGCCAGCGGCAAACTCGGTGGCCAGGCCACGCGCGAGCAGGACTTGCGCAGCTTTTTGGGCAACTTCAACTTCAGCGGCGACATGGTCAAGCAGGCCGTGGGCAGCATGAGCGGCGGCGAGAAGGCCCGTCTGGTGTTGTGCATGCTGGTGTGGCAGCGCCCCAACCTCTTGCTGATGGACGAGCCGACCAACCACCTGGACCTGGCCACGCGCGAAGCGCTGTCCATGGCGCTCAACGAGTTTGAAGGCACGGTGATGCTGGTCAGCCACGACCGGGCCCTGCTGCGCGCCGTGTGTGACGAGTTCTGGATGGTGTCGCGCGGCGGCGTCGAGCCCTTTGACGGTGACCTGGACGACTACCAGAAATACCTCTTGGACGAGGCCAAACGCCAGCGCGAGCAGGCCAAGGAAGAGGCCAAGAACCAGTCGCCCAAAAGCGCTGCTGTGGTGGCCGCACCGGTTGCAGAACCTGCGGTGTCGCCCGAGCAAATCAAAAAATGGAAGAAGGCCCTGGCTGCGGTGGAAGAGCAGATGGCCACGCTGAATGCCGAAGGTGCGGCACTGGAAGGCAAACTCTCGACAAATCCGCATCCCTCCGTCATTGCCGAAACCGGCAAACGCCTCAAGTTGGTCAACCAGGAACTCAAAACCCTGGAAGACCAGTGGCTGGAGCTCACCGGCAATCTGGAAGCCTGATCGCACCCGCGCGGATGTGCGCGAATCGGCCAGGCACCGGCTACATTGAAAACACCCGCACCGCCTCCATCAAGCGCAAGGCCTGTTCGCTCATGCTGTTGGCGGCGGCGCTGCTCTGCTCCACCATGGCGGCGTTTTGCTGGGTCATCTCATCCAGATGCGCCACAGCCTGGCCGACCTGACCTATGCCCAGCGCCTGTTCCCGCGACGCGGCAGTGATTTCCGCGATCAACTGATTCACTTGCTGCACCTGGTGCACCACCTCGGTCATGGTGGCTCCGGCATCGCTTACCAGTCGCGAACCACTGGCAACCTTGCCCACCGAATCATCAATCAGCGTCTTGATTTCTTTGGCTGCTGAAGCAGATCGACCGGCCAGGCTGCGCACCTCACTGGCAACCACGGCAAAACCCCTGCCCTGCTCACCGGCGCGCGCCGCTTCCACCGCAGCATTCAAGGCCAGAATATTGGTCTGGAAGGCAATGCCGTCAATCACGCTGATGATGTCGGCAATCTTGCGGCTGGACTCCGAGATCAGGGCCATGGTTGCCACCACATTGCCCATGGCCTCCCCACCCTTGCCGGCGACGCTGGTTGTGGCGTGTGCCAACTGGCTCGCCTGTTGTGCGGTGTCTGAATTCTGCCGCACGGTCGCCGTCTGTTGCTCCATGGCGGCCGCGGTCTGCTCCAGGCTGGAGGCGGTCTGCTCGGTGCGGTTGGACAGGTCATTGTTGGCAGCAGCAATCTCTTTGCTGGAGACCTGCACGCCCTTCACCTGCTCACGCACATCCGCCATCAGCGCCTGCAAATTCAGCCCGGCCTGGGCGATGGCGCGGGCCAGCAGGCCGATATCGTCGCAACGCTCCAAATGCAGTTCGGCTGCCACCGTGCCGCTGGCCACCTGCTGGGCTGCACCCAGCACCCGGGATAAGGGTGTTGTCACCTGCGCTTCCAGGGTCCACCAGGCCAGCAGCCACGCCAGCAGCATGGCGGCTCCAGATGCCCACACAACCGAGCCGCCCGGACTTGCAAGCAGGAGCGGCATGACCATCACCCCGCCGAGCAGCAACAGGGGCATGCGCACCCGCCACATGGTCGGCGCTAGCTTGAAGGCGCTGGCCCAGCGCATCAATCCGGTCCGCACAATCAGGCCGCGATGAAAAGCCAGCCCCCTGGCACTGCCATCCCGGAAGCGCTGGTAGATAGCCTGCGCCGCCTCCACCTCGGCCGCGTCAGGCTTGGTGCGCACCGAGAGATAACCGGTCAGCACGCCATCACGCACCATGGGGGATGCATTGGCACGCACCCAGTAGTAATCGCCGTTCTTGCGCCGGTTTTTTACCAGCGCCGTCCAAGCGTAGCCATCTTTCAGACATTGCCACATGTCGGCAAAAGCCTCCACCGGCATGTCCGGATGTCGCACAAGGTTGTGCGGCTGCCCCAATAACTCGTCCAGTGAGAAACCACTGACTCGGACAAAAGCGGCATTGGCGTAAGTGATATTGCCGTGGGTATCGGTGGCGGAGAGAAGCGTTTCCGTATCGGAAAGCTCGTACGCGTGTTGCGTGACAGGAAGATTGGTACGCATGATTTTTCGCAACTCCTCTTGAACGGAACACTGACCAGCAGGACATAATGTTGTGCGATTATGTGTTCATTCCAAGGCGTCTGCCAAGCAGCTCCGAACAGGCGCGCCAGGGTGCAAAACGATTGCATGCGGGCACAGGGGCAATGCCTGCGCAGTGGCTGCACGAACCAGCCATGAAAAAACCCCGCTACCAGTTTGATAGCGGGGTTTCATTGCCCAGAGGGCGTTTTGTGGTGGGTTCTGAGAGATTCGAACTCTCGACCTACGGATTAAGAGTCCGCTGCTCTACCAGCTGAGCTAAGAACCCACAAAACTTAAAATTTTCTTGGTGGGACGTGCGGGGGTCGAACCCACGACAAACGGATTAAAAGTCCGCTGCTCTACCAACTGAGCTAACGTCCCAATCAGTCTGCATTGACATTGACGTCCCTGCAATCTGCCAAGCCTCAAATTATATCGTTATTTATTGCGTCTTTCGGTTTCGCTTGAGAAATTTTGTCCATCACCAGACCTGCTGCACAAAAACCAAAAGCGGCAGTCACGGCAACCGACGAACCATAGCCATGGCAGTTGAGCGTGCCATCCGTTGCCATTGCACAAGACGCATCGGGGGCTGCAACCGCCTCCCGGCTGAAGATGCATTGCACGCCCATGGACTTGCCTTCCTTGGGGGCGCCATGCAACTTGCGCAACTGGTAGCGCACCTGGGCCAGCAAGGGATCATGGGTAACCTGGGACAAATCCGCTGCGTCGACAAGATGCCCATGGCGCTTGCCACCCGCGGCACCAACCGCCACAAAAATGGCTTTGCTGCGCCGGGCCCACTGGGCCATGGCAGTCTTGGCTTTCACCTGATCGCAGGCATCGACCACCGCAGTCACCGATGCAGGCAGCAACTGCGGCCAGTTATCCGGCTCCACAAAGGCGTCGATGCAGTGGACTGTGCAATCGGGATTGATCAACGCAATGCGCTGGCGCATGGCTTCGATTTTTGCCATACCCAGGGTGGGCGTGAGCGCATGCACCTGGCGATTGATGTTGGACTCTGCAATGTGGTCCATGTCGAAAAGGCTGAGTTCACCCACGCCGCTGCGCGCAAGTGCCTCTGCAATCCAGGAACCCACACCACCAATGCCAACGATGGCGATATGGCTGCTCCGGATCCGCTGCGCCGCAGCGACACCGTACAGGCGCTGCATGCCACCGAAGCGCCGCTCCGCATCCATGGGCGTGTCTATCACGCTGCAGGCCTACTTCATACGCCCCAGACGGTCCTTGGCGGCATTGGCCGCATCGGTCGTCGGGTAAGTGGCAATGATGTCTTCCAGCGTCTTGCGCGCGGCCTTGGTTTCCTTGGCCTCCACCTGGCAGCTGGCAATGGTCAGAAGTGCCTCCGGCGCATGAACATGGTCGGGCGCCAGCGCAATCATGCTGCGGAAGTTGACAAGCGCACTCTTGCAATCCTTGCCCGCATACTGCGCATTGCCCAGCCAGAATAAGGCCGAAGCACGGTAACCAGTCTGGGGATTGCGGTTCAGAAAATCCACAAAACCATTGGTCGCTGCAGCAAAGTCACCTTTGCGAAACACGGCGAGGTTGGCCTCGTAGTCCTTTTTCTCAGCGGGTGCGGCCGGAAACTCTCGTCCGTCCACGCTCACCTGCAGAGGTTCGAATTTGCGCAGCCTGTCATCCAGGGCCCCGTCGGTGTCTTTCTGCTTGCGCTGAAACTCCGACAGATCACGCGCCAGTTGTTCGTTTTGCCCGCGCAACTTGGCTACATCGGCACGTGTGGTTTCCAGTTGGCTCTGCAAGTCCAGAATGCCGCGTCGCAACTGCGCGGCTTCTTCCGAAGCACGCTGCGCCACCTCGGCGAGATTGCGGTCGGCATCGACCTTGTCTGACTTCACCTGCTTGAGCGAATCCACTTGCTGGCGCAGTTCCAGAATCGCCCGCCGCGCCTCTTCGTCGTCAAAGAGACCGGCTGAGGCTGAACTTGCAGCCAGTGCCAGACATGCCACCGCCGTGGCACGCAGCAGGAAGGGCCGCACATTCATAAGGAATCCGCTCACCGGTAGGAAATCTCAGCCCGGCGATTCTTTTCCATCGCCGCTTCGGTGGAGCCCATCACGGCGGGCTTCTCTTTGCCAAAGCTCACGGCCTCGAGTTGGGCTTCCGGCACACCCAGCAGGCTCAGCGCCTTGCGGACTGCTTCGGCACGCTTTTGGCCCAAAGCCAGGTTGTATTCACGTCCACCGCGCTCGTCGGTGTGACCTTCAATCACGACCTTGCGGCTTTTGTCGGAACGGATGTACTTGGCATGCGCTTCAATCACTGCCTGGAACTCGGAGCGGATCACAAAGCTGTCGTAATCAAAGTACACCACGCGGGTCGTTGCCTGCATGGCGGCGTCCTGCCCGGCCTTGGACAGGTCTACCGAGGCCACCGTGCCCTTGCCCACCACATTCGAGCCGGCGCCGGTATCGGTCGAACCGGAGCCAGTGCCTCCGCTGCCGGTGCGGTCTTCCACGGGAACCTTGTCCAGTTTGACGGCCGAACCACAGGCGCTCAGTATCGCCACCAATCCCAATACCACCACAGTGCGTTTCATCAGCTACTCCTTATTGCAATTTACTATTTTTGAAAAGGGCCCCAATTGGGCTCCCGAATATCACCGGTTTGTCCTGCCAGCCGCGCCTTGATTTTTCCATCCAGGGTGGTGGTCATCAGCGCTTCCTTGCCCTGCTGCTGGGTTGCATAGATCAACATCCGGCTATTGGGCGAAAAACTGGGACGCTCGTCTGCAATGGTATCCGTGATGGCGGTGGCCGAACCGGAAGCCAGCTCCATCACATGCAGTTTGAAGGCGCCACTGACACGGGAAATATAGGCCAGCCAGCGTCCATCCGGGCTCAGGGCAGGCGAAATGTTGTACGTGCCGCCGAAGGTCACCCGTTCCGGGTTACCACCCGCCACCGGAACGCGATAAATCTGGGGGGAGCCGCCGCGGTCGCTGACAAAGTAAATGGTCTTACCGTCGGCCGTGAACACCGGCTCAGTGTCGATGGAGCCCGATTGCGCAATGCGTCGCGGTTCCGAGCCGACCACAGAAAGATCCAGCAGGTTGAGTTGGGAACCACCGTCACGGCTCAGCGTCAATGCCAGCGTCTTGCCGTCCGGCGACCAGGCCGGTGCACTGTTGGATCCTTTGAAGTTGGCCACCAGGCGGCGTTTGCCGGAGGCTACTTCGTGCACATAAATGGTCGGTTTGCGCGCCTCGAAGGACACATAAGCCAGCTGCTTGCCATTGGGTGCCCAAGCCGGGGAAATAATGGGCTCGGAACTGCTGAGCGCACTTTGCGGACTCTCGCCGTCGGCATCGGCTACCCATAGGTTGAAGTTCTGTCCGCGCTTGGTGACGTAGGAGATGCGGGTTGAAAAAATGCCTTTGTCACCCGTCAGCTTTTCATAGACATAGTCGGCAATTTCATGGGCGGCCAGACGCAGGTCAGCCTGCACCACGGCCTTGCTTTGCGAACCCAGGTCCTGGCCCCGCACCGCGTCCCAGAGGTGAACGCGCACGTCAAAACGTCCATCGGCCAGTCGGCTGATGCTGCCGGCCAACAAGGCGTCGGCATTTTTCTGGCGCCAGCTGGAAAAGTCAGGGCGCGAGGTTTCATCCAGATTGGCACCGCCGGTGTCCACGCCACGGAATTGCCCGCTGCGCTCCAGGTCGGACAGCACGATGGCCGAGACCTTCTGGGCCGCAACATCTTCCCCGCGGAAAGCGGTGATCGCCACGGGAATCTGGGTCAGTCCCACGCCGGACACTTCGACGCGGAACTGCGCCCAGGCACTGGCATGCAAAACAAGCAGGAGAAATACAGAGAAAATTTTCGTCATCGTCTGGCGATTATCCCCAACTGCGAATGACCACATCTTCGGCGGCCCGACTTTCGCTGTAACCAAATGTTGGCAGCACCTGCGCACTGCCCATGCGCTCGCGTACCGTCGCTGCATTTTTGGACTCCGCCGTGCGACTGGCCTCCTGGTGCCACAGGTGGTAGACCTCGGTGGCGCAAAAGCCGTTCTTGCGCTGCATGCCGGCGTTGTGCAAGCGCAGCACAAAGTCGGCATCCTCATGGCCCCAGCCCACAAAGGACTCGTCAAAACCGTTCACGGTCTCATAGTCTTTGCGCCACACGCCCATGTTGCAGCTGCGTATGCCCTTCCAGCGGAAACGCGCGTGCTTGCGGGCGGCAAAATCCGGCAGGCGCAACAAGCCGCTGAGCTTGCTGGCATCGCCCCGAAAGCGCTGGGCCAACCAGAATGCCGTTGATCGCCCATACACCGAGGTTTCGCCGCTGATCACGGCCTGCGTCAATCGCCCGGACAGCAAGACCCGGCTGCCATTGACGAAACAGCCCTGCTCTCGCAGTCCGCGGTGGCGGCGCACGAAGTCGGTCTCCGGAACGCAGTCGCCATCCAGCAGAACAATGTACGCACCGGCGGAGGCGGCCACACCCAGGTTGCGAACGCGGGATGCGGTAAAGCCCACGTCCGGGTGCCAGACATGGGTGAGGCGAACCGGGAATCGGGATGCCGCGCTGGCAATCGCGTCCTGGTGAATCGCTGAAGAGCCGTCATCCGCGAGTACCACCTCAAAATCCTGGTCATCCTGCGCTGCCAGTGCGGCCAGCACAGGCAGCAAGGCTTCACTGCGGTTGTAGGTGGTGATGACTATGGAGATCAAATCGACTGCTGGCATTTTGGAATAGACTTAGCCGCCCAAGCGATGCCTCCAAAAGGCAGGCTGCTCCTAACGATTTTTTGATGGTATCACCTTCAATGCCCCTGGTTTCCGTCTACATCATTGCCTTCAACGAAGCGGAAAAAGTCCGCGCCACGATTGAGAGCGCCAGCTGGGCCGATGAAATCATTGTGGTGGATTCCCACAGCACCGACGGCACGCAGGACATTGCCACCGCATTGGGCGCCCGTGTGGTGCAGGTGGAGTTCAAGGGCTTTGGTGATCTGCGCAACCATGCCATTGCGGCCTGCTCGCATGAATGGATTTTCAGTCTGGACGCCGACGAACGCTGCACCCCGGAGGCCGCTGCGGAAATCAGGGCGGTGATGAACAACCCCGATGCCCTGGATGCCTACTGGATGCCCCGGCGCAACTTCTTCATGGGCAAGTGGATCAAGCACTCGGGCTGGTACCCCAACTACCGCCAGCCGCAATTGTTTCGCAAGGGCAAGATGCGCTACGACCAAAAGCCGGTGCATGAAGGCTATGAGCTCAGCAGCGACAAACCCGTGGGGCAGCTGACACAGCCCATCTGGCAGTTTCCGTTCAAGAACATGGCCGAGGTCATGCACAAGTCCAACCGCTACTCGTCGCTGGGCGCCGAGAAGATCAAGCACAAGCAGATCAGCATGTGGTCGGCGCTGCTGCATGCCAAGTGGGCCTTCTGGAAGCACTATCTTTTCAAGCTGGGTTTTCTGGACGGATGGGCTGGTTTTGTGATTGCGCTGGGCAATTTCGAGGGCACCTTTTACCGCTATGCCAAGGCGATTGAGCTGCAAAAGGGTGCACTCTGGAAAGAGCCTCAGGTAAAAGGCAGCGACACCCGTGGTTGATTCGGACCGGGCGCTGTACGGGCGGCTGCTGGGCTACCTCAAGCCCTACTGGAAAGCCTTTGCACTGGCCGTGACCGGCATGGTTGGCACGGCGGCAACCGAGCCGGCCTTTCCGGCCATCATGAAATACCTGCTGGACCATGGCTTTCAGGCAACCGAAGCGCGCATGGTGTGGCTGATTCCGCTGGGCATCGTCACGCTCTTCATGGCGCGCGGCGTGCTGTCCTTTGTCACCAGCTACCTGATGACCTGGATTTCAACGCGGCTGGTAACCGATTTGCGCAGGCGCATGTTTGCCAAAATCCTGACCCTGCCGACCCAGACCTTTCACGACCAGTCCTCGGGCAAACTGATCTCGCGCCTGCTGTACGACGCCGACAATGTCAACCAGGCCGCCACCACGGTGCTGGTTACCGCGGTGCGCGAATCGCTGACGGCCTTGTCACTGCTGGGCTATCTGCTCTACCTGGACTGGAAGCTGACGTTGATCACGCTGGCGGTGGGCCCGGTGATTGCCATCATCATCAAGGGCTTTGGCAAACGCATCCGCAATGCCAGCCGCATGAGCCTGCAGGCGATGCGCCAAACCTCGCACACCATTGAAGAGTCGGTGGCGGCCAACAAGGTCATCAAGGTGTACGGCGGCCAGGCCCAGCAACTGGAGCGCTTCCATGCGGACACCGAGCAATACCGGCGCTCCATGATGCGCGAAGCCGTGCCCGCCTCGGCCATGACACCGATCACCCACATTGCGGCCGCATTGGCAATTGCGCTGATTACCTACCTGGCCTTGAGCCAGACCACCGGCCAGGCCGGTGCTTCTGCGGGCGGCTTTGTGTCCTTCATTACCGCCATGCTGCTGCTGATATCGCCCATCAAGCAGCTGACCACCATCAGCCCCTTGTTGCAGCGCGGACTGGCCGCCTGCGAAAGCGTGTTTGACTTGATCGACAGCGCCGGCGAAGCCGACACCGGCAGCACCGAACTCAAGAGCGCCATGGGTGTGATTGACTTCAAGGCCGTGAGCTTTCGCTACCCCGGAACCGAAAAGATTGCACTGGCCGGCATCGACTTTCACATTGCAGCCGGGCAGACCGTGGCCCTGGTGGGCGCGTCCGGCGGTGGCAAGACCACCGTAGGCGCCCTGCTGCCCCGGTTTTACAGCCCTACGGCCGGATCGATTTGCATTGACGGCATGGATATCCAGAGCCTGACGCTGGACAGCCTGCGCCGCAATATCGCCCTGGTGAGCCAGGAGATCGTGCTTCTCCATGACACGGTGTTTGCCAACATTGCCTTTGGCTTGTCCCGCAGTTGCTCGGTGGAAGAAGTGACCCAGGCCGCCATGGCTGCCAACGCCTGGGATTTCATTCAACAACTGCCCGGCGGCCTGCAATGCGCCATCGGCGAGAACGGTGCCAAGCTGTCGGGTGGCCAAAGGCAACGCATTGCCATCGCCAGAGCCATGCTCAAGAACGCGCCCATTCTCATTCTGGATGAAGCCACCTCGGCACTGGATACCGAGTCGGAACGCCAGGTGCAGGCGGCGCTGGCCACGCTCATGAAGAACCGCACGACACTGGTGATTGCGCACCGTCTCAGCACCATCGAGCATGCCGATCAAATCATCGTGCTGGACAGCGGAAAGATCGTTGAAACCGGCACGCACAGCACCCTGATGGGTGCCAACGGCTACTACGCCAACTTGAATCAGATGCAGGCATGAATATCCCCATATTGATGTACCACCAGGTCGACACGCCTGAGCCCAAAGGTACCAAGCTGCGTGGCCTGACCGTGTCACCCGCATCCTTCGCCAGCCAGATGGCCCTGCTCCGCCTGTATGGGTATCGTGGGCTGTCCATGCACGATCTGGAACCTTACCTGCGCGGCGAAAAGACCGGCAAGGTGGTGGGCATTACCTTTGATGATGGCTACCAGAACAACCGGATCCATGCCCTCCCGGTGCTGCAAAAGAATGGCTTTACGGCCACCTGCTATGGCGTCAGCACGCAGATCAACGGTACCAATGCATGGGACCAGCATCTGGGCATCCGGCAGAAGCCCTTGATGTCGCGGCAAGACTGGATGCAGTGGCTGCAGGGCGGCATGGAAATTGGCTCCCATGGCCGCAGCCATGCCGACCTGAACACGCTGGGTGCACCAGAAGCCAACGCGGAAATACGGAGTTCCAAGCTGGAGCTGGAGGCGGAATTTGGATGCGCCGTCCGGCATTTTTGCTACCCCTACGGGCGCTATTCCGAAGCCCACGAGGCCATGGTGCGTGACGCGGGTTATGCCAGCGCCACCACCACCAACCGGGGCCGTGTGCACGCCGGCCACGACCCGTTTGCCTTGAACCGCATCATGGTGGCGCGCGCCTGCAACTGGTTGCAATTTTCCATGAAGATACTCACCGCCTATGAGGACAAGCGCTCATGATTGCCTTTGCCCTGTATTGCAAGAGCTATAGCGTCGACGTCTTTCGCGCCCGCCGCCTGGCGGCCAGCGTTCAGAAGTACAACGCCGACAAGATTCCGTTCGTGGTCTCCTGCCCGGCTGCCGACAAACCCCTGTTTGAAGCGCAGCTCAAGGGTTTCGATCTCAGCATCGTGTGCGATGAGGATATTGTGCAGAGCAACCCCCTGCACAGCGTGGAGGCTATCAAGCGCATACCCGGCCATATCTCCCAGCAAATCATCAAGTCGGAGTTCTGGCGCCTGGGCATCTGCCGCAGCTACCTGTGTCTGGACTCCGATTGCCAGTTCATCCGCCCCTTTCACCAGGACGAGTTCCTGAGCCCGGAGGGCGAGCCCTACACCATCATGGACCAGGCGCGCGAATTGCTGATGCCCGCCATCGCCGCCAACAAGGGCAAGGTCGTCGACAACCTGCTGCGTGAAGCCGCCGAGATTCAGCAGGAAATTGGCCGGCCCGGCAAGGTCTACAACTTTGGCCCCAACTGCCCGGTATGGGATGCGCGGGTCTGGCAGAGCCTGGAAGCGAATCTGTTGAAGCCGCGCAATATTTCGTTCGCAGAGCTGATCGTCCAGTTTCCCAACGAGATGCGCTGGTACGGCGAGTCGGTCCTGAAGTTTGGCGCGATCCGCATTCTGCCGGCCCAGCCTTTTTTCAAGATGTACCACTACGCCTGGCAACTGCGCATGGACAAGCGCCTGGGCATCACCGAGCCCATGCTGGCCCGGCTGTATTGCGGCGTGGTCTACCAATCCGCCTGGGAGCGCCAACTGGACTGGCCGCGCGAAGGTGGCAATCTGGCATCGCGCCTGGGCAGACGTTTGAGAATGCTCCTCGGGAGAATCTGAGATGCAGGCGTCTTCCGAATTCAACGCCGGCCCGGCATCCTGGCGAACCACATTTCTGGTGCTTGCCGCCGCGTGCCTGCTGGCGATATGGCCGCTGCCCAACACCATTGCATTTCGCCAGCTGATTCTGGTGGCGGCCGCCTTGGTAGCCATCGGGACTCTGGTAACCCGCAAGGCAAGCTGGAGCAGCCCGACAAACTGGAACACCTGGCTGTTCTTCAGTTTCTTTTTGTGGCTGGTATTTCACTACCTTGCGCTGTCCACCAACACCGAAGAACAACTGTATGAACTGCGGGGCGACTGGGCCCGCGCCCTGCTTGCCAGCCTGATTGGCTTGGCCTTGGGCTTGCAGGTCCACACACTCCAGGCCGATGCCAAAGGCCGTGCGTTGAGCACCCTCTTCATCGCCGGTCTGGCGGGCACCATCGCAATCTATGTGGTGCGCTACCTGGTGGAAGTGCTGCGCACCGGGCAAGCCATTCACACCAATTTCTACATGGAGCCCTATCTCGGGAAGACGCCGCTGGTGGTGTTTGGCAGCATGCTCTTGTGCGGGTTGTTTGCAAAACTGTCTACCGACCTGACGCGGCAGGAAAAGCGGTTTTGGCATCCGGTGTCGCTGCTGGTCATTGTGTGCGTCGGCATGACCTATTACTTCTCCAATACCAAGAACGGGTTCATTGTCTTCATCCTGATTTTTCTGGCCTACGCCTTTCGCGCTCTGCGGGCACGCAACCGTGCAAGAAATGCAGACAAATGGGTTATTGCCCTGCTCTTTCTGGCCCTGGCAGGCTTTCTGAAGGTCCACATTGATGCCAACCCCGCCTGGCTGAACTTCTATGCAGACATCAAGGCGGGGCATGATATTGAGCACAATTTCTACTGGAAAAACGCGGAGCAATACCCGCTGCCCGTCAATGAGCAGGGACAGGTGGCCAACGGCAGCACCTACGAACGCAGCGCCTGGGCGACAGCGGGCGCCATTCTGGTCCGGGAACATCCATGGGGCTATGGCCTGATCAACCACTCGTTTGGCGCATTGGCACTGCAGAAGTGGTCTGACTTTTACAAGCCGATCGGCAAGTACCGCCATGCCTCACACAGCGGCTGGCTGGATTTCACCCTGGGTTTCGGAATCCCCGGGCTGGCACTCGTCATGCTGCCGATGTGGATCGCCTTTTATCGCGCTGCCGGCCAGCAGGGATTCTGGTTTGAGTGGGTTCGCTGGTCGGTCCCGGTCGTCACCATGGTCTACGCCATTACCGAAGTGTGCACCGCGCACTTCATCGAGTTTCTGTTCTTCTATATCGCGCTGGTCTGCGGCATCACTGCCCCAAAAACAAAGCCTTGAGTCCGCGCTTCAGGCGTCGGGAGAATTTCTGATCCTTGATTTCGTGATCAGAGAACAGTCGCTCCGGCGTCTGGGAATGCCTGCCAACCGTGACTGGAAGCGCCGATCCGGCAAACATTTTCTCCAGCACCGCAAAAATATTGTATTCAAACAGTATCCGGTTTCTGGCGACGGCCATGGCTTCTTGTATTTCCGGGGTCAACGGCTGCTGCAGGGTTTTGCGGATCATGGCAACAGCCTCTGCGGGCCGTGAAATATCGATGCGCGTGAGAGACTGCGCAGGAAAATAATCCAATACATTGGTGCAGCCACTGTATATCGGATAGCAACCGCGCAGAATGGGATCAGCCAGCTTTTCCGTCCAATAATCGGGGTGCCGCGAGTTTTCCAGGGCAATATGAAACTGATAATCCGCCAATGCCTCATCCTTGTCGGGCATGGGCCGGCTGCCGCGGCCATAATAATCAATTTGGTCCCCAAATACCTGCTTCAGGTGATTTACAAAGGCCAGCCGTTCGCGGTGTCCTTTGGTGACGGTCTGGTCTGAACACACCACCGAGCACAGCTTGGTCTTGACCAGTGTAGCGTGCTCCAGATCGGCAAATTCCAACGCCGCCTTGAAGCGCTCGGCACCTGTCTGAAAGCGCACGCCGGCAAACCAGTTGATGCCAACCTGCGAGCGGATGGTATTGGGGTGTTTGCAGCGACTCTGCGTCGTTAAAACCGTGCCGAATTGATTCAAAAAACCGGGCCGGTACACATGAAAACTCTCCGGCTCACCTGCCACAAAAATCCTGCGTTCACGGGGAATTGTTGTGAGAAAATCCACCTGCGGCCAGGCAGAAAAAACCACCAGCCAATCCGCATCCGGATGGCTTTCCATATCGAAGTAATATTTTGTATTACCCCAGGTGGATTGCTTGTTTTGGAGTTGTCTTTGCCAGGGCCAGGCACCGCCAGACTCATCGACAAAATGTACGACCCGGCTGACCGATAAATTAGTTGCACCCATGGCGCTGGTCTTTTGTATGCAATGCGCAAATAAAAATACAAATAAAAAGTTTATTCATTGATATTTTATGAAGCCTAAATTTTCAATTGCGCTCTGCACTTTCAATTCGATTGAATATATAGAACAATGCATAAACAGCCTGCTCCATCAGACGCTGAAGGATTTTGAATTAATTATAGTGGATGACGGTTCCAGCGACGGAACCATCGATTATTTAAACCAGCTGACAGACCCCCGCATCCGGCTGCAAATTTTGGGCCAAAACCACGGCCTGATTTACGCGCGGACCCAAGCCTTTGCAGCCGCCCGGGCGGACTACATCGCGCTGATGGACGCCGACGATATCGCCCATCCGCAGCGTCTGGAAGCGCAGTTGCGCGTGCTGGAAGCCGGCAATGTCGATATCTGCGGGACCCGTTACCAGACCCTGGACACTGCCACCGCGCGCCTGCGCAAGCGACCGTCTTATGTCCGCAATGCCGATCTGCGGGCGCTGCTGAGCATTTACTGCCCGCTGTGCAACCCGACCGTTAGTTTCAAGCGCACGCTGCTGGAGATAAGCGGCTACCAGGAGGCATTTCGCCATGCCGAGGACTATGCCTTCTGGACCGCGCTGTCGGCAGCAGACTGCGTCTTTTACATCGTACCCCGCCACTTGCTGACCTACCGGGTTCATCCGCAGCAGGTCAGCCGCGTGAAATCAGGCGCCGCGCGCGAGTCGTTTCTGAAGGCACAGGGCCAGTACGTGCAGGCACTGCTCGGGATTGCTGCACCGCCCCAGTCCATGCCCTTTGCGGCGCGTATGGATACGGGTTGGCGCTTCATGCAGGCGCTGAACCGCCGCTTGCCTGGCACATCGCTTGCCGCCAATTACGAAATTTATGCCGAGTTCCAATACCGGCGCAACGGCTGGCGTACGCCGTTCCTCCGTCTGGAGCGACTGGTGGTGGCCTGGCTGAGTAGTCTGACCGGACGCCTTGGCAGCCACTAAGCTGGCCGGTTCCGTTCAGGCTGCAGGCACGGCTAACAACGGTGCCAGCACGGCTGCCAGTTCGTCGCCCGCAATGCTGTCCTCGAGCTCGATGACCTGGCGCGTGCCACGGTAGGAGTGCCACATACGGGGAACCAGCTTGATGCCATCCCCCATCAAACCGGCCAGATGGGTCATGCCGCTTTTGGAGCCAATCAGCACATCCGCCCGCACCATTGCATGGAAGGACTCGATAAAGTCCTGGTCTATTTTTTCAACCACATCGCAATCCAGGTGGCGCAAGGCCTGGACCCAGGAAAAGTCCGCACCCAACTCGGAGCGGTAGCTGCCATTCACGCCCTCACTCAGCACCACCACCTGCAAATGCCGTCCGCTGGCCTGGGCGAGGGCCTCGAGCACCTGCAGGTACCAGCGGTCAGGCAGCATGCGGTGGGCCAGGTCTGCAAATTGGCGGCCCGGCAACAGATCACCCCGGCGAATATGCAGGGCCACCTGCAAACTTGCCTTGTCCGTGGCCGAGCCCTTGTCGGCGATGCCCAAGACCTGCCCGGCGCGGTAACAGCGCTTGAACCAGTCACGCGTGCTGCCATATTCAAAATCACCGGTCCGCTTCGGTGGCAGCACAAACACCATGCCGTCCTGCGGATGCTGCCGGATCACCGCATCAATCGCGGCATAGGCCTGGTCATCATCCTGGTTGTTGGAAGGAATCACGATATCTGGTGCCGGGAGCTCCACCACCCGGACCTGCTTCTTGCGGATAAGCGCCTCAACGGCTTCGCGGCTGGCGGCGCTTTCGCTGAAGGCAAACATGCGGCAAATAGCGTCGCCGATGCCGTGTGTTTCATGGGCTTTGCGACCGACGATGCGGCGCGTCCATTGGCGCAGGCGCCACTTGAAGCTGCTCTGGGTCGACTTGATCAGTTGCTTGTCGCTGTAGGCAAACTGCAGCTGGTTGCGCAGGCACACCTTCACTGCATTGTTGACATGCCCCAGCGAATGTCCGATTCCGGCATCCGGGTTTTCATAGTCAACAAGGTATCGGCCGATGGCTTCAGTTTTCAAGGGATTGTTTCCGGAAAAAGTTTTCTCTTCAGGCCTGAGAACCAACCCGGGCCCAGGACAACAGCCTGCTGACGGAAGCCTCGGTGGTGTAAGCGCTTTTGCAGGGCAAGTCCGGCAGGCCAGACTGGCTCCATTGCAGCGACAGAGCGCGCAGCGCAAGCAGCAGCTGTGCCGGTGCAAATGCAGCCGTGATGTCCGCACCGTCTTCCTGGATGACGCAATGCTTCTCCTGCAGCAACAGCTTTGCCATCTGCGCATTCCGGTACACCAGCGCCAGAATCGGCCGCTGCATCCACAGGTACTCGTACATCTTCGAAGGAATGTACTCGGCACAAATCGGCTCCACCCCGTGCAGCAGCAGCAGCACATCGGCACTGCGCATGCGCTGCAAAATCTGCTCACGCCCACTCTTGCCGCTGACCGGATCGGCCTCTACGCGGCCGAAGTGGCGCACGGTGGAATACCTGGCGCTTGCAAGCGCCGCCGCGGATAGTGCATCCAACGGCCCGCCATACACATGCAACTCCACCCGGCCATCCAGGTCCGGCTGCTCGTCGATCAACAGGTCCAGCGCGGCAATCGTGCTGGCGAGGTTGCGGGTCAGCGAGAGCGACCCGAAATGGCCGATGACGAACTTGTCGCCAGGCTTGTAGGGCTGCAGGGCAAACAGTGGCGCATCCACACCCGGCAGCATCATGTGGCCGCGTTCGCCCAGTTCCGGGTTGCGCTGTTTGGCGCTGGCCAGGGCCTGGTCAGTAAACCAGATGGCCACGTCCGCCTCGCGGCAGATGGTGGTCTCCACCTGCGCCTGCATCTTCTGCTGCGGCGTGCTGGGCACCGTGCCGGGTACCACCATCGGGTCATGTACTTCGGCCAGCCAGCGGATGCCGGTTGCGCGCTTGAGCGCGGCCCCGGCGATATGCGCGGCAAAGGCGCCTCCGGTGGAGTAAATCAGATCGAACGTGCGCGCACGGGCCAGGCTGCGGCCCTTCAGGTAGGCGCTGAGCCACCAGGACCAGGAACTCTCCACCGGCCGCAGCAGCTTTTCGATCAGCATGAACGGCAACAGCAACAGGGACAGGGGCAACATGGCTGCGCGGTAGCGCAGGCCGTTGCCCAGGCGCTTGCGCAACACATGGCGCGCCTCGAAGCGGATGCCGGCGGGGCCTGCGGGCCAGAGCTGGTGGTGTTCGTAGCGCACATCGTGGCGGCCGGACACACCGCTGAGAACCACCAGCTCTATGCCGGCGCGTTCCAGGTGCGGCAGCTTGTCGGTAATGGTCTGGCTGGCCGCACGCCCGTCCATATTGAAGGCGTGGGCCAGCACCAGCCAGCGCTGCGTGTACCGGGGTGCCACCTGCGCAAACAGGGTTTCGTACTGCTGAGCCACCCGGGCCCAGGTGCGCTGCGTCGCAAAGACCATGGCCTCACGGCCCAGAGCGGAGGCTTCCGGCGCCAGCAGACGCGCGATCGCGGCGGCAATGGCAGTGGCCGATTTCGGATCCTCCAGCAACACGGCGTTCACGCCATCAGCCAATTCCGCACTGATGCCGCAATAACGGTCGGTGCTCACCGCCACTGGCAAGCCATGCGCCATGGCTTCCAGCACCACCATGGCATAGGTGTCTTCCAGCGTGGGATGCACCAGGCAGTCCGCCGCCTGGTAGGCCAGGTCCATCTGCGTCAGTGCGCCGAGAAAATGCACACGCCGGCCCAGACCCAGATCGGCCGCACGCTGGCGCATGGTGGCGCCCTGCTCGCCCGCGCCCACCACCGCCAGCCAGACATCGCCCGGCAACTGCAACAGGGCATCCAGCAAGGCAGGCAAGCCCTTCTTTTTGAAATCATTGCCGACAAACAACAGGCCCTTGCCGTCCAACGGCAGCCGCAGTTGCAAGCGGGCAGCCTGCCGTGCTGCGGCGCTGCAAGGCCCGGGAACAGCCGACACGCCCGGCGCGATCACCTGCATGCTGGCGCGGGCTGACGGATAGCTCGCCTCCATCACTGCGCGCAGCGTGCCGGATGCCAGCACCACCGCACGCCGGGGCTGGACCGCGTAGCGCGCGGCCTCCAGCCACAGATAGGCCAGCAGGCGCGGGCTGGTGCACACCTTCACCCAGCGCAAGACCTTGAGCACGCCTTCGCGGCCGTTGAAGAGGTTGTATTGGATCGGCAGCACATGCACCGTCTGCACATTGCCGTGCCAGCTGTTTTCGTGCGAATGCACGATGTCAAAGCCGCTGCGGGTGGCACGCCAGGTGGCGTAGGCGAACCATAGCTGGTTGATCCAGCGCGGCCGCTGCAGGGGCATGGAGACCCTGTGGTAGGAGACCCCGGGATGCTGGTGCGCAATGGTTTGCGCAAACACATGCACCTCGTGCCGGGCCGCCAGTTGCTCCACCAGGGCGATGGAATAGCGCTCGGCCCCGCCCCCGGTGCTGGAGAAATTGCGGCTGAGTACGGCGATGCGCAAACCTGTTCACTCCTGCAGTGGGTCAGAGCAGCACAATGTCGTACTGTTCCTGCGCCATGGCCGCCTCGCTTTGCAGCGACACCGGCTTGCCGATGAACTCGCTCAGGCCCGCCAGGTGCTGGCTCTCTTCATCCAGAAACAGCTCAATCACCTTGGGCGAAGCCACCACCCGAAACTCGCGCGGATTGAACTGGCGCGCTTCGCGCAGGATCTCGCGGAAGATGTCGTACGTCACACTGCGCGCCGTCTTCACGATGCCCTTGCCCTCGCACACCGGGCAGGGTTCGCACAGCATGTGGGCCAGCGACTCGCGGGTGCGTTTGCGCGTCATCTCCACCAGGCCCAGCTGCGAGAAGCCGCCAGCCGAGGTCTTGACGCGGTCGCGTCCGAGTTGCTTGCGGAACTCGGCCAACACCGACTCCCGGTGGTCTTCGCGCACCATGTCGATAAAGTCCACGATGATGATGCCGCCCAGGTTGCGCAGCCGCAGCTGGCGTGCAATGGCCTGCGCCGCTTCCAGGTTGGTCTTGAAGATGGTGTCGTCAAAGTTGCGCGCACCGACAAAACCGCCGGTGTTCACGTCCACCGTCGTCAGCGCTTCGGTCTGGTCCACGATCAGGTAACCGCCGGACTTGAGTTCCACCCGCCGCGCCAGTGCCTTGGCGATTTCTTCATCAATCGAATACAGGTCGAAGATGGGACGCTCGCCCTTGTAATGCTGCAGCTTCTCCACTGCCATGGGCATGAACTCGGCACCAAAGGCCTTGAGCGCCTCAAACTGTTCGCGCGAGTCCACGCGGATGGTCTGGGTGGATTCGCTCACCAGGTCGCGCAGCACGCGCTGCATCAGGCTCAGGTCCTGGTGCAGCAGGTTTTTGGGGGGCAGGCGCACCGAGGCGTCCTTGATACGCGCCCAGGCCTTGCGCAGATAGCGAATGTCTTCGGCCAACTCGGCTTCCGTGGCGTCTTCGCCATTGGTGCGCAGGATAAAGCCGCCACCCTGGCTACCGGCCAATGCCAGCAACTGCGCACGCAAGGCCTCGCGCTGGGCCAGCGGGATTTTTTGCGACACGCCGATGTGGTCGTCCTGCGGCAGAAACACCAGCAGGCGCCCGGCGATGCTGATCTGGGTGGAGAGGCGTGCACCCTTGGTGCCAATCGGATCCTTGATCACCTGCACCATCAGGGCCTGGCCTTCAAACACCTGCTTTTCGATGGGGATGAGTGCCGCCGCACCGCGCGCCGCGCTGATGGTTTCACCCTCTTGCGGCGGATGCCAGACATCGGCCACGTGCAAAAAGGCTGCCCGCTCCAGGCCGATATCGATAAACGCAGACTGCATGCCGGGCAGCACGCGGGCCACCTTGCCCAGATAGACATTGCCGACCAGGCCACGCTCCAGCGTGCGCTCCACGTGCAGCTCCTGCACCGCGCCATGCTCGACGATGGCCACCCGCGTTTCCTGCGGCGACCAGTTGATCAGAATGTCCTGTGACGGCATCAGGCTAGTCTCTTGAGCAGTTGTGCGGTTTCATAAAGTGGCAGTCCCATGATGCCAGTGTAACTACCGCTGATGCGTGCAATATAGGCTGCGGCCAGGCCCTGCACCGCATACGCGCCGGCCTTGCCCATGGGCTCGCCCGAGGCCACATAGGCGCGAATCTCGGCATCGCGCATGGCGGCAAAAGTCACATCGGATGCGCTGCAGGCCTGTTCGCATTGACCGGCCGTGCCGATGGCCACCGCCGTATAGACCACATGGGTTTGACCGGCCAGGTCGCTCAGCATGCGCACCGCATCTTCAGCGTCCAGGGGCTTGGCATAAATGGTATTGCCCAGTGCCACCGTGGTGTCCGCACACAGCACCGGTGCGGCGGGCAGGCCACGCGCCTGCAGGCGTTGAATGGCCGCGTCCAGCTTGAGCCGGGTGACACGCTGCACATAGTCCAAGGGGCTCTCGCCGGCAATATGCACCTCCAGCGACTCGGCGTCTTCTGCGGCATCGGCCAGCAGCAGTTGGTGTTCAATCCCGAGCTGGGTCAGCAACTGGCTGCGGCGCGGGCTTTGCGAAGCGAGGTAGATGAAGCGGGGCATGGATATTCGATGGTTGGGTCGGATGGGCCGGACCTACTCGCGGTGGTACGGGTGGTTGGCGTTGATGGACCAGGCCCGGTACAACTGTTCAATCAGCAGCACGCGCGCAAAGGCATGCGGCAGGGTCATGTCGGACAGGCGGATGCGCTCGTGCGCTGCCTGGCGGAAAGCCGGATCCAGGCCGTCAGGGCCACCAATCACCAGGGCCACATCGCCGCCACCCAGTTGCCAGTCAGTCAGTCGGCCGGCCAGGGCTTTGGTAGTCAGATTGCTGCCACGCTCGTCCAGCGCCACGATGCGTGTGCCTTTGGGGATGGCGGCTTCAATGCGGGCACGCTCGCCGGCATACAAGGCCTCCAGGGTCTTGGATCCGCGCGGCTCCGTTTTTACGGCCTTGAGCTCCACCTTGATCTCGTGCGGAAAGCGCTTGGCGTAATCGTCCCAGGCGGTTTGCGCCCAGTCGGGCACCTTGAGCCCGACCGCCACAATCAGCAGCCGCATGGCGGCTGTCAGGCCTTGCGGCTGACCGTCTTCTTGGCGGCAGGCTTGCGCACTTCAGCCCGTTTGGCTGCCACGCGTGCCACCGTTTTGGCCGGAGCCTTGACCACCAGGGTCTTGGCGGCAACTTGCACTGCGGGTGCCTTCGTGGCGGTCTTCTTGGCAGCAACCTTTTTGGCCGGTGCCACCGGGCCGCGTGTCGATGTGGACTTGGCAGCCGCTGACTTGGCCGGTGCCGGAGCCGACTTGGCCGTAGCCTTTTTGGCCGCAGCGGCCTTGATGGCATCGTTCTTCTTGACCTGGGCCTTGGACGGGAAGGCTTCCGCCACACCCTTCTTGGCCGCACTGGAACGCTTCAGCGTGCCGGGCACCTCGCCCCTGGTGACAACGGCTTCTTCCTTGGAGGCGGTAGCCGGTTTGGCCGAACCCAGCTTCAGGCGCACCGGCTTTTCGCCCCACAGCTCTTCCAGGTGGTAGTACTGGCGGAAGGTCGGTTGGAAGATGTGCACCACGGCTTGCGCGCAGTCCACGATGAGCCACTCGCCGTGGGCTTCACCTTCGACGCGCGGTTTGGGGAAGCCGGCTTCACGCACGGCATCGCGCACGCTGGCAGCCAGTGCCTTGGTCTGGCGGTTGGACGTGCCCGACGCGATGATCACGCGCTCAAACAAGGCCGACAGATGCTCGGTGTCAAACACCACAATGTCCTGCGCCTTGACGTCTTCAAGGCCATCAACAATGGCGCGCTGGAGTTTCTGGGTGTCTTTTTTCACAACGGTGGAGGTGGTCATCAGGCGGCTTGGTAAAGGTGGTGTTGGTCAATATAACGCGCAACGGATTCAAAAACCAGAGCTGAAACACTCTGACCGCGCGCAGTTTTGTCGCGGATTTCGGTGGCATTCAGGGGGCTTGGGGGCAACTGCAGTCGCTGCAGTGCTTGGCCGTGCAATTCAAATGAATCGTTGGCTTGTCCCGCAAGCACACCGGATTCTGAGCGCGAAGCTACACAAATTATAGCAGCGCGCCCCAGATCGCTGGCGCGGTGCCAGCCCGGCAGTGCCCTGGCCTGGTCTTCACCCATGATCAGGAACATCTGGGCATCCGGATATTGCGCCTGCAACTCGTGCAAGGTATCCAGGGTGTAGGTGGGGCCGCTGCGTCGCGTTTCGCGGTCATCCACCACGGCACGGTAGACATCGGCAAAGGCCAGCCGGCACATTTCCAGGCGGTGCTGTGCCGCCGTCAGGGCACGCTGTTTGTGCCAGGCATGGCCGGTGGGGACCACATGCAGCATGTCGAGCTGCAACTGCGCAATCGCTGCCTGCGCCAGCGCCACGTGGGTGCGGTGCGGCGGGTCAAACGCACCACCGAACAAGCCGACCCTGCGGGGGCGCAGTGCGCTCACACCCAGTCCCGGCGTGGCAGGAAATCGCTGTACAGCGCCGCTTCGGGCGTGCCGGCTTCGGGCACATTGCGGTACGACCAGCAGGCATGTGGCGGCATGGAAAGCAGAATCGACTCGGTGCGGCCACCCGACTGCAAACCAAAATGCGTGCCCCGGTCCCAGACCAGATTGAACTCCACATAGCGGCCGCGCCGGTACAACTGGAATGCGCGTTCGCGCTCGCCGTAGGGCGTGTTGCGGCGGCGCTCCACGATGGGCAGGTAGGCCTCTAAAAAAGCATCGCCCACGGCGCGCATCATGTCAAAACTGCGCTCCTGGCCCAGCTCGGAAAAGTCGTCAAAAAACACGCCCCCCACGCCACGTGCCTCGTTGCGGTGCTTGAGGAAAAAATAGTCGTCGCACCAGGTCTTGAAGCGCGGGTATTTGTCGGCACCAAAGGGCGTCAGCGCGTCCCGGCAGGTCTGGTGGAAATGGCGGGCGTCCTCTTCAAAGCCGTAAAACGGAGTCAGGTCCATGCCGCCACCGAACCAGCACACGTCGGTGCCGTCCTGAGCCTTGGCGGCAATCATGCGCACATTCATGTGCACCGTGGGCACATACGGATTGCGCGGGTGAAATACCAGCGAGACGCCCATGGCTTCAAACGGCGCACCCACCAGTTCGGGCCGGTGCTGGGTGGCGCTGGGCGGCAGCCTGGGCCCGCGCACATGCGAGAAGCCGCAACCGGCCCGCTCAAACACCGCGCCCTCTTCCAGGATTTTGGTGATGCCATTGCCCTGCAGGGTCTCGCCCGCAGGCTTCTCCCAGGGGTCGACCACAAAGCTGCCGCCATCCAGTTTTGCCAGCGCATCGGTGATGCGGGTTTGCAAACCCTGCAGGTAGGCGCGAACGGTGGACGCGGAGAACGGATTGCTTTCGCTGGGCTGGTTCATTTTTCAATCAATCGTATGGGAGCCGCTTGCGCGGGATGTTTGCCAATGGCGTCCTGAAAGGCCTGCGCAATGTGCCGCATATCGGCGTCGATGTCGCCGGACAGGCGGTAGAACTCGGACACCACCACCTGCCGGGCCGGAAAATTGACGCTGCAGATGCCCAGCGGCACGCCGGCACCCAGCGCAACCTGGTAGAAACCGCTGCGCCAACCCGGGGTCCATTTGCGGGTTCCTTCGGGTGTCAGGGCCAGCCAGAAGAAGGTGTCCCTCGCGCGGTTTTGCTCCATGGTGCGCACCATCTCGCCCACCACGCCATGGGGCGCGTTGCGGTCCACCGGCACCGCACCCAGCCAACGCAGCCAGTGCCCCAGCAGCGGGATGGTCATTAGCGAATCCTTGGCCCAGAACTTGAGCGGAAGGCCCACGGCCCACTTGGCAATGATCAGGTACACAAAGTCCCAATTGCTGGTATGCGGATAAACCACCAGCACGCCCTGCCGGCTCGGCAAGCCGTTGATCACCACCCGCCAGCCCAGCGCGGCAAACAGGGCGCGCGCCAGGGCATTGCCCTGCAGACGCACCGGATGGGGGCTGGAAAAATCATCCGCCACGCGCAACCTCCAGCAAAGCCCGTCGTACCGCCGTGCCTCAGGCCTTAAGGGCCTTGTAGCCGATGTCCGTGCGGTATTGCATGCCGTCGAACTGAATGCCCTTGATCACCTGGTAGGCCTTTTGCTGCGCCTGGCGCACGCTGTCGGCCAGTGCCGTCACACACAACACCCGACCACCCGCAGTCAACAGCGTGTCGCCCTGCAGCACCGTGCCCGCATGGAACACGGCGCAGTCTTCTGTGTGGGCCGCAATGCCCGTGATCGCATCGCCCTTGCGGGGTTGCAGCGGGTAACCGGGTGCAGCCAGCACCACACCGAGTGCAGCGCGGCGGTCCCACTGCAGCTCCACTGTGTCAAGCTTGCCGTGCGGGCCCGGTTCGGTGGCGGCCCACAGCACATCCACCAGATCGGTCTTCAGACGCATCATGATGGGCTGGGTTTCGGGGTCGCCCATGCGGCAGTTGAACTCCAGGGTCTTGGCCTGCCCCTGGGCATCAATCATCAGACCGGCATACAAAAATCCGGTAAAAGGGATGCCGTCTTTTTCCATGCCCTTGATGGTGGGCAGAATCACCTCGCGCATGGCGCGGGCGTGCACTTCGGGCGTGACCACCGGTGCGGGGGAATAGGCACCCATGCCGCCGGTGTTGGGGCCCTGGTCACCGTCCTGCAAACGCTTGTGGTCCTGGCTGGTGGCCAGCGCCAACACATTCTTGCCATCGCACATGACGATGAAGCTGGCCTCTTCACCTTCCAGAAATTCCTCAATCACCACGCGTGCACCGCCTTCGTTGTGCGTCACACCCAGGGTGTTGTCCAGCAACATGAAGTCGATGGCGTCGTGCGCTTCCTGCACATTCATGGCCACCACCACGCCCTTGCCGGCGGCCAGACCGTCGGCCTTGACCACGGTGGGTGCGCCCATCTTGTTGACATAGGCATGGGCGGCTACCGGGTCGGAGAAGGTGGCGTATTCCGCGGTGGGAATGCCATGGCGCCGCATAAAGGCCTTGGAGAAGGCCTTGGAGCTCTCCAGCTGTGCGGCCGCCTTGGTCGGGCCGAAGATGCGCATGCCGTGGGCACGGAACTCATCCACCACACCGGCGGCCAGCGGGCCTTCGGGGCCTACCACCGTCATGCCGATCTTGTTGTCCTGGGCCCATTGGCGCAGTTCCACGATATCGGTAATCGGCAAGTTTTTCAGGCGCGGATCGGTTGCGGTTCCGCCGTTGCCCGGCGCCACGTACACCATCTGCACCTTGGGTGACTGCGCCAGCTTCCAGGCCAGCGCATGTTCGCGGCCACCACCACCAATGACAAGTATGTTCATACGTAACTTAGAGTGCGGCATTGTGGTAAATCTCCTGGGCATCGTCCAGGTCCTCCAGCACGTCCAGCAGCTTTTGCATGCGCTCGGCGTCTTCGGCACTGAGCTCGACGGTATTTTCCGGGCGCATGGTGATGCCAGCCACCTCAGCCACCAGACCGGCGGCTTCCAGCGCGGCCTTGACGGCTTCAAAGTCTGCGGGCGCGGTCAGCACCTCAATGGCGCCGTCATCGTCGGTGATGACGTCCTCGGCACCGGAGTCCAGCGCCACTTCCACGATCTTGTCTTCGCTGCTGCCGGGCGCATAAATCAGCTGACCGCAGTGCTTGAACTGGAATACCACCGAACCTTCGGTGCCCATGATGCCGCCGTTGCGGTTAAACGCATGGCGCATTTCAGCCACGGTGCGCACGCGGTTGTCGGTCATGGTGTCGACCATGATGGCCACGCCGCCAATGCCGTAGCCTTCGTAACGGATTTCTTCGTAGCTCACGCCCTCGGCGTTGCCGGTGGCCTTGTCGATGTTGTACTTGATGCGCTCGGCCGGCATGTTGGCGCCCTTGGCCTTTTCCACCGCCAGGCGCAGACGCGGGTTGATACCCAGGTCGCCGCCTCCGGCGCGCGCTGCGACGGTAATTTCACGGATGATGCGCGTCCAGATCTTGCCCCGCTTCTCGTCCTGCCTACCCTTGCGGTGCTGAATATTGGCCCATTTGCTGTGTCCTGCCACGCGAAATCCTTTGATAATTCGTTACGCTAGAGCGTAGATTGTACTTTTCAGGATTTCCATGGCTCAGAACGATGACAATGGCATTTTGATTGCCCAGCATGCCCAGGGCAAAAGCACCGTCCAGTGTTTTCTCCGGCCCGACAAGGCCAAACGGCACGGGCTGATCACCGGCGCCACCGGCACCGGCAAGACCATCACCTTGCAGACCCTGGCCGAAGGCTTCTCCAGCCGCGGCGTGCCGGTGTTCATGGCCGACATCAAGGGCGACCTCACCGGCATCTCGCAAAAAGGCGCACTCAGCGACAAGCTCGGCAAGATCATCAAGGAGCGCGGCTTTGACGAGCCCGCGTTCCAGGCCTTCCCCGCCACGCTATGGGATGTGTTTGGCGAACAGGGCCACCCGGTGCGCGCCACCGTCAGCGACCTCGGCCCGCTGTTGCTGGCCCGCATGCTGAACCTGAACGAAACCCAGGAAGGCGTGCTGCAACTGGTGTTCAAGATTGCCGATGACGATGGCATGCTGCTGCTGGACATGAAAGACCTGCGCGCCATGTGCCAGCACGTGGGCGACAACGCCGCCAGCTACACCACCGAATACGGCAACATCAGCGCCGCCAGCATAGGCGCCATCCAGCGCGGCCTGATGCAGGTGGAGAGCCAGGGCGGCGACCAGTTCTTTGGCGAGCCCATGCTCAATATCGCCGACTTCATGCAGACCGACGGCAGCGGCAAGGGCGTGGTCAACATCCTGGCCGCCGACAAGCTGATGAACGCGCCGCGTCTATACGCCACCTTTTTGCTCTGGATGCTGAGCGAGCTGTTCGAGGCCCTGCCCGAGGTCGGCGACCTAGACAAGCCCAAACTGGTGTTTTTCTTTGACGAGGCCCACCTGCTGTTCAACGACGCGCCCAAGGTACTGATCGAGCGCATCGAACTGGTGGTGCGGCTGGTACGCAGCAAGGGCGTGGGCGTGTTCTTTGTCACGCAAAACCCGCTGGACATTCCCGACTCGGTGCTGGCCCAACTGGGCAACCGGGTGCAACACGCCCTGCGCGCCTTTACCCCGCGTGACCAGAAGGCCGTCAAGGCAGCTGCCGAGACCATGCGCGCCAACCCGGGCCTGGACGTGGCCGCCGCCATCACCGAACTCGGTGTGGGCGAGGCCCTGGTCAGTCTGCTGGACGAGAAAGGCCGCCCGGCCCTGACCGAGCGCGCCTTCATCATCCCCCCGGGCAGCCAGATCGGCCCCATCAGCGCGGCCCAGCGCAAGGCCTTGATAGACAACTCCATCGTCGCTGGCGTCTACGAAAAAGCCGTGGACCGCGAATCGGCCTTTGAGGCCATCAAGGGCCGCACCCAGACCCGCCTGACCAACGCGCCCGCAGACGCAGCACCGGCAGCGGCCCGCACGCCCTCGGTGCGCGGCACACCGGCGCCGGTGGCCGAGGCGCCGGCTGCGCTGGAGCGCGGCATGCTGGAAGGCCTGGGTGACTTGCTGGGCGGCGGCACACACCGTACCCGCGCCAGTGCCGGCGAGCAGCTCATCAAGAGCGCCGCCAGCTCGATTGGCCGCGAAGTCGGTCGCCAAATCATCCGTGGTGTACTCGGCAGCATCTTTGGCAGCAGTCGCCGCTAAACGCACAAACACCGCCAACCCATTCCAACAAAAGAAAGAAGCCCATGATTGCAATTGACCCCGCAGCCCGCGCCAATGTCCATCTGGTGGACCATCCGCTGGTGCAGCACAAGCTCACGCTGATGCGCAAGAAGGAAGCCAGCACCAACAGCTTCCGGCGCCTGCTCAATGAACTCAGCAGCCTGATGGCCTATGAGGTCAGCCGTGACATGGCAATGCAGGACGTGGTGATCGAGACCCCGCTGGAGACCATGACCGCCAAGATGATTGACGGCAAGAAGCTGGTCTTCGTCAGCATCCTGCGTGCCGGCAACGGCATTCTGGACGGCGTGCTGTCGGTAGTGCCCGGCGCGCGCGTGGGCCACATCGGTCTGTACCGCGACCCCAACACCCTGCAGGCCGTGGAGTACTACTTCAAGATGCCCAAAAACATGGAAGAGCGCGACATTGTGGTGGTGGACCCCATGCTGGCCACCGGCAACTCGGCCGCCGCCGCCGTGACGCGCCTGAAAGAATGCAAGCCCAAGTCCATCAAGTTCCTGTGCCTGCTGACCTGCCCCGAAGGCATCAACGCCATGTACAAGGCACACCCCGATGTGCCCGTCTACACCGCCGCGATTGACCGCGAACTCAACAGCCACGGCTACATCCTGCCCGGTCTGGGCGATGCCGGCGACCGCATCTTCGGCACCCAATGAGCAGCCTCGAAAAAGACCTGCAGCGTCTGGCCCTGCAGGAACAACTCCTGCAACTGGACGGCTTTGACGAGACCACCGCCTGGGACCTGGGTTGCCGCATCAAGGCAATCTGCGAAGCGCGCGGCCAGGCCCTCACCATCGAGGTGCGGCGCGCCAAGGAAACCCTGTTCTTCTACGCCATGCCCGGCACCTCGCCCAGCAATGCAGACTGGGCCCGGCGCAAGCGCAACACCACCGAACTGCTGCAGCGCAGTTCCTACTCCACCGGCCTGGCGCACCAGAAAGACAGCTCTTCGTTGCAACTGAAGATGGGCTTGCCGCTGCAGGACTACGCGGAGCATGGTGGCAGTTTTCCGATCCGGGTGCGCGGGGTGGGCTGTGTCGGCACGGTCACCGTGTCGGGCGTGCCGCAGCGGGAAGATCATGCGATTGTGGTGGAAGCCCTGGCTGCGTTGTGTGGCGTGCCGCTGGCTGAGGTCTGTCTGGATTAGTTTTTTGCCCTTGTCTTGCCTTGCCTTGCTTTCGGGCTGGGGTTGGCTTTGGCTGGTGCTAATTCCCTGCGGGGCTTTTGTAATCCCCCCCTATCCCCCAACCCCTTTCACCCCCGCCGGGGCGAAAGGGGAGCCCATGCGGACAGCCGATTGGGTTGCCTCGCGCCGGTTACGGAAATAAGTGCGGGAGGTTGCCACTGCGTGTGGATGCCTCGGTCTCACGCCACCAGTTCCGAGCGCCGGAAACTCAAAAGGCTCTAGAGAGAGATAGAGAGAGAGCGCGCTGCCCCTTAAAAAATGCGCCGCACCTGAACCGCCACCCAAACCAGAACGCAGGCCACCCACCCACGCGTAAAAAACATCCCCGGTAAGGCCCTGACCGAAGCGAACCACCCAAATCGGCTGTCCGCTTCAGGCACCCCTTACCCCGACGGGGGGTAAGGGGCGGGGGGGATGGGGGAGTTAAAAAACCCCGCAATAACAACCAAGAAAATTCAACGCCGACGAGCCGACCGCACCCCCGCCAACTCCCCCACAATCCCCAACACCTTGGCCAGGCGCCCCGACTCGGACACCTCCACCGTAAACGTCATCCAGGCAGTCCCCTTGATCGACTGCGTCTGCACCCCGATCACATTCATCTTCTCCTTGGCAAACACTTCGGAGATGTCGCGCAACAGGCCCTGCCGGTCATGCGCCTCAATCGCCACATCCACCGGATAGACGCCACGGTCCTTGCCCGGCTCACTGCCCCAGGCCACGTCGATGCAGCGGTCGCCACTGCGCAGAATCATGTTGCGCAGGTTGGAGCAATCCGATCGGTGCACCGCCACACCCTTGCCACGCGTGACAAAGCCGGTAATCAAATCCGGCGGTGCCGGCTTGCAGCAGTTGGCCAGCTGCGTCATCAGCGAATCCACGCCCACCACCAGCACCCCGCCCTTGCCGCCCGGGCGTGCCGTGCTGGGCTTCTTGAGCTGGGGCACCTCGTCGTGGTCAGGTGCCGGCTCGGGCGGGCGCAGCACGATCTCGATGTTGCGCAGCGAGAACTCGTCCTTGCCCACCACTTCAAACAAATCGTCGGCCGAATTGAAGCCCAGCTGCGAGGCCAGGTCGTCCAGCTTGATGGCCGTCTTGCCTTCGCGTTGCAGCAGCTTCTCCACCGCCTCACGGCCTTTGGACAGGGTCTCGCCCATGGCCTGCACATTGAACCAGGCGCGCACCTTGGCGCGGGCACGGTGGCTGGCCAGAAAGCCCAGCTCCGGGTTGAGCCAGTCGCGCGATGGGCCGCCCTCCTTCACCGTGGTGACCTCCACCGTCTGGCCGTTTTTGAGCGGCGTATGCAGCGGCACCATCTGGCCATCGACGCGGGCACCGCGGCAGCGGTGTCCCAGGCTGGTGTGCACGCTGTAGGCAAAGTCCACGGCGGTGGCGCCCTTAGGCAACTCGACCACGGCCGCATCCGGCGTCAGCACGTAGATACGGTCATCCAGCACCGGCGCATCCTGCGCGGCGGCACCGGGGGCGGATTCATCACCCCCGGACAGATCGCGCTCCCAGGCCAGCAATTGGCGCAGCACGGCGATCTTGGCGTCGTACTCGCTGCTGGCCGATACGCCGGAATAACCCTTGGTGCCGGCCTCCTTGTAGGCCCAATGCGCGGCCACGCCGTGTTCGGCATGGTCATGCATGGCCTGGGTGCGCAACTGCACCTCAATCGGTTTGCCGCCGGCGTCACGCACCACGGTGTGCAGCGACTGGTAACCATTGGCCTTGGGCCGGGCGATGTAGTCGTCAAACTCCTCACTGATGGGCGCAAAGTGGCTATGCACCCAGGCCAACGCGGCATAGCAATCGGGCACCGTGGGCACCACGATGCGCAGGGCGCGCACGTCGTACACATGGTCAAAGGCCAGCGACTTGCCACGCATTTTTTTGACAATGCTGTAGATGTGTTTGGGCCGGCCCTGCACCATGGCCGTGATGCCCTGCGCAGCCAGATCGTCGGCCAGGTGCTGGCGCAAGGCCTCCACCGAGGCTTCGCGTTCGGCACGCTTCTCGTCCAGCAAGACGGCCACCTGGCGGTAGGTGTCGGGCTCCAGAAAGCGGAACGACAAATCCTCCAGCTCCCACTTGATTTCCCAGATGCCCAGGCGGTTGGCCAATGGGGCAAACACCTGCAGCGACTCCTTGGCCAGACCGGCTGGCACCGGCAGCTTGGTGGCGGCAAAAAAGCGCAGCGTCTGCAGGCGCGAGGTCAGGCGCAGCATCACCACCCGCAAATCGCGCGAGAAGGCCAGCAGCATCTTGCGCACACTCTCGGTCTGCGCCGCAGCCGTCTGCGCCATGGGTGCGTTGTTGCCCGCATGCACGGCCGAGGCCTGTGCCAGGCGCGCCATGCGCTGCACCCGCACCAGCTTGGTAGTCTCCATGGCCAGGTTGGCAAAGCTGGCACCAAAGGCCTTGGTGATCACCTCCTGCGGCTTGTTCAGGTGGTCACAGGCATAGACCAGGTAGCAGGCCGCCTGCATCGCTTCGGAGCCGCCAATGCGCTTCAGGATGGCGGCCACCGCATCGGCGTGGGCCAGGATGTTTTCGCCGGTGTCCAGGGTTTCGCTGGTCAGCAGAGGTTCGGCAAAGGCGCGCGCACGGGCCAGCGCACCGGCCTGTTCCGGCAGGCCCTGGGCGGTGATGGCGATTACTGGCGGCGGTGTCAGGCTGCCCTGTTCAGCCGTGTTACTTTTCATGGAGAAGCCCGAAGATGTGTGACGCCATCAGTCCAGCAAGAAGGAGGCCACCGTGTGGACCTGGTCATCGGCGATCAGGGTCGGCGCGTGGCCCACGCCAGCAAACTCCACCAGCCGCGCCCGGGGGCCGCGTTGCGTCATCTGCAGCGCCGTCTGCGGCGACAACAGATCGGACTGCGCACCGCGCAGCAACAGCGTCTGCGCCGTGATGCCGTCGTAGAGCGACCACAGGGCGGCTTCGCCCTGGGTGGCCGCCTCCTGCGTGATGGCCTGAAACGGCAGCGCGATGGTCGGGTCGTAATGCAGATGGACACCGCCTTGCGGATCGGGCTTGACCATGTAGCGTGACAGCTCCAGCCATTGTTGTGGCGTGTGCGGCCCGAAACTGCTGGCGATGATCTGCAAGGCATCGGCCGCCTGCTGCAGCGAATCGAAGTGCATTTCTTTTCCAAGATAGGTGCCTATGCGCAGCAGCGACTGCCACTCCAGCACCGGCCCCACATCATTGAGCACCAGACGGCGCACAGCGGCCCCCACCGACTTGGCATGGGCACAGACGGCGATGCCAATCAGCCCGCCCATGCTGGTTCCAACCCAGTCCAGCGTCTGGGGCTTGAGTTCGGCCAGCAGAGCCAGCATGTCGGCCGCGTACTGGGGCACCGCATAGGCCTGCGGGTCGGCCAGCCAGTCGCTCATGCCGCGGCCTGCCACATCGGGACACACCACACGCAGGGGGCCTTGGGCACGCGCCACCAGCGCCTGCGCCAACACATCAAAGTCGCGCCCCTGGCGTGTCAAGCCATGCACACAGACCACCGTATGGGCCGCCGCAGCATCGCCCCACGACCAATACGCCATGCGGTGCGCGCCCTTGGCATCGGGGCAGGAAATGAAATTCAGCGTCGGGTCAGCCATGCTCAAGCCCAGTGTTTGATAATGGCTTATCCTAATTCAAACCCCTGCTTCATTTCCAAAGGAATCACCCATGTTGAAAGGCAAAACTGCCCTCGTAACCGGCTCCACCAGCGGCATCGGCCTGGGAATCGCCAAGGCCCTGGCGGCACAAGGCGCCAACATCGTGCTCAATGGCTTTGGCGATGTGGAGGCCCCCAAGGCCGAAATCGCGGCGCTGGGCGTGCAAGTGGCCTACCACGGTGCCGACATGAGCAAGCCGGCCGAGATTGACGACATGGTGCAGTTCGCCAGCCGGACCTTTGGCGGTGTGGACATCCTGGTGAACAACGCCGGTATTCAGCACGTGGCGCGCATTGAAGACTTCCCCATCGAGCGCTGGGACGCCATCATTGCCATCAACCTGTCCAGCGCCTTCCACGCCACCCGCGTGGCGCTGCCGGGCATGCTGGCCAAGAACTGGGGTCGCATCATCAACGTGGCCTCGGTGCACGGCCTGGTGGGCTCGGCCGAGAAGTCTGCCTATGTCGCGGCCAAGCATGGCGTGGTGGGCCTGACCAAGGTCACCGCCCTGGAAAACGCCACCAGCGGCGTCACCTGCAACGCGATCTGCCCCGGCTGGGTGCTGACGCCGCTGGTGCAAAAGCAGGTGGATGCCAAGGCCGCGGCGCTGAACATCACCAACGACGAGGCCAAGGGCCTGTTGCTGGGTGAGAAAGAACCCTCCAAGCACTTCACCACCACCGATGAATTGGGCGCGCTGGCGGTGTTCTTCTGCTCACCCGCCGGCAACAACATCCGCGGTGTGGCCTGGAATATGGACGGCGGCTGGGTCGCGCAATAGTTATCTGGACTGTTTGAAAGCCATCACCGCCTGGTTGCGCAGCGTGCGCAACAGGGCGAGTTCTTTTTCATCCAGCTCCAACGCTCCCTTGCGCGTCTTGTCGGCATAGATCAGGCCGAACGGTGCGCCCTTGATGTGCAGGGGCAGCAGCAAAAATGCCGGCGCATTGAGCGACTGCAGATACCACTGCGGCAGGCGCGCCAGGATGCGTGACTCGGTGGCATCGCTGATCATGCTGTCCACGCCCTTCAGGCACACCACGCCAAACAGGTCCGGTGTAGCGGCCTTGAGCGGCACCTTGAAGTCTTTGACATAACGCTCTACGCCCTCGCCCAAGCCAAAGCGGCCGGTCACGGCTTCGGTCTTGGGGTCGCGCATGCAAAAGATGATGCGGTCAAAGCCCATGGCGCGGTACATGGTTTCAAGAATCATGCGCAGCACATCGCTGAGCTTGAAGTCTTCCACCATGGCATTGGTAATGTCCTGAATGCCGGCGGCCAATGTCTCGGCCACCTGGGGGGACTTGACCACGGGCACCGCCGCATCCAGTTGCAACGTCTGCGTAGCCTGCAATTCCAGCATGCCGATGCTGCCCTCGCTGGCGGCTGTCGGGGCGGTGCTGGCCGGCGCCTCGGGTGGTGGCACGGCGCTGAGTACCTTGTGCGCGGCTGAGTCGGGCTTGACGCGGATTTCCATGGCCACCGCCATGTCCACCAGTTTGGTCTTGGCCTGCTCCACCACCGCACGCAGGGCCTTCTCCGAACTGCCCACTGCATGCGCATATTTTTTGGCGACCTGCGCCAGGTGCACTCCGGCTTCCTCCGGTTCGTACTTCAGCATCACGTCGGCCAGGTCATTGGCGGCCAATGCGACCCAGCGCATGCGCTCGGCACTGTCGTTCGGCGCATGCGAGGGCGGCGCGCCGGCCGGCAGCTTCATGCACTTCTGGATGTTTTCAGGCAGGCCCCAGGCCTTGGCAATACCGATACCCAGGTTCTCGAAACTTAGGCCCAACACCCGCAGAGAGGCCACCGCCTCGCTGACCGGCGGCTCAGCCTTCTGCAGCATGCTGCGCACCTGCGCCGCCTCTTCCGGAAAATAGAACTGCACCAGCAAGCGGCCCATGTTCTGGAACATGGAGCCGATGAAAGCTTCTTCGGTCTCTTTGGTGGTGGGGCACATTTCGGCCCCTATGGTGCCGGCCAGCAGGCTGCGCACAAACTCGTCCTTGAGCTGGGCCGCGTGGGCCTTGTCCTGCATGTGCTCCAGCAAGACCAGACTCAAGGCCATGTTGCGGATGCCGTTGAAGCCGACCAGGGTCACCGCCCGCGACACCGTGCTGATGCTGCCACTGCGCGCGAAGTGGGCGCTGTTGACCACCCTCAACAGCTTGTTGGTGAGTGCCACGTCCTTCAGGATCTGGTTGGTGACGCTGCTGACACTTTCGGTGTCCGAACTGGCCATGGTCTGGATGCGCACCACCGACTCGGACAGGGCCGGAAAGTCGCTCTTGTGGCGCATGCGGCGCATCAAAAACTCCAGCGTGGCACCGGAGCCGCCAGCGCCCGCGGCGTCCTGGACTTCGGCCGGCTGGCGCCAGGCGCTCAGGGCATTGAAGAAGCTGCGCGCATCCGGGTAGCGCTGCTGTGGATCGCGGGCCAGGGCGCGGTTCACGATAGTGCGCAAGGCGTCGTCCACATCGGCCCCGACCTGGGCCGGCAGCACCAGTTGCTCATGGGCCAGGCGGTACATGGCGCGCGTCATATCGGATTCCTGGATCAGCGGCTTGCCGATCAGCAGTTCCGCCAGGATCAGCCCGCAGGCAAACAGGTCCATGGACGGTACCGGTGTCGCTCCGCCGATTGCCTCCGGTGACAGGTAACCCACCGTGCCACCCAACTCCACCTCGGCGCCGCTGGCATTGGTACGCACGCGCGCGGCAATGCCAAAGTCCATCACCCGCGCCCGGCCGGTACTGTCAATCAGGATATTGGAGGGTTTGAGGTCACGGTGGATCACGCCCTCGGTATGGGCCACGGCAATGGCATCGAGCACATCCATCAGGTAACCCGCCACTTCGCGGGCCGGCAAAGCACCCTTGCGCGCAATCTTCTGCGCCAGCGTATCGCCGGCAACGTATTCAAACACCAGGTAGGTGTATTGGTCCTGGATATCGGCCTCGAACACCGGCACGATGCTGGGGTGCTTGACCCGGCCCACACTGCGCGCTTCCTGCAGCCACTGCCGCACAGCCAGATCATCCGCGCCGGCCACCGGACGCAGTACCTTGATGGCCACCTCGCGCTCCATGCGCGGATCGTAGGCCAGCCAGACGGTGGACTGTGCACCCTGCCCCAACTGGCGCCGCAACTCAAAGCGGCCCAGGGTTCCGGATGGTTTCAAGCCCGATTGCGAAAAAGCGGGACGGCTGTTGGTATTGGCATGGGGTTCGACCATGCCCTGATGCTACTTGAGTTGAACCCCTCCGGAGACCGTCACGACCACCAAAGATTTGCCACTCTCCAGCGGCACCGGCGCGGCGTCCGCTGCCATGGCGCGCACACCCAGGGCCATCATGCGCGGCTGCGGGCCGGCAAAGCCGTCGGCCACTGCCACGTTGACATCGCGCAGGCTGTAGTCCGCAAAGCCGAAGCCCCTTGCAATCTCACCCGCCTTGCGCCGGAAGCCCTCAATCGCCAGGGCCTGGGCCCGGGTCTCCAGTTGGTCGCGGCTGGTGCGGCTCAGCCCGAAACTGATGCCGCTGATCACAAGGGAACGGGCCCGGGCCGCCGCCGCACTGATGCGCGAGAAGTCACTGCCCTCCAGAACCAGCTCGGTGCTGCCAAGCCAGCCGCTGATCTTGCCGTCCTTGCCATAGCGCTGCTGCAAGCCGAAGGCGCCGCTGCGCACCTCCAGCAGGCCGGGTTGCGCCGTCTTCTTGAGCTCGGGCAGGGCCGCATCCAGCGCCTCGCGCAGTTGCTGCTGCACCGCGGCGGCTTCACTGCCTTCACGGCTGACCGACAGCGTGAGGGTGAGCCAGTCCTGGGCCGCCTCCACCGTGCCGCTGGCCGAGAGTTGCACCACATTACGCGGCTCGGTGGAGGCGGCAGGCTGAGCCGATGCGACTGCGGAGCCCAGGACCAGACTGGTGGCCAAGATCCAAGGGCCCAGGGGAATGGTTGCGAACATCTGCGTAGCTCCTGCTTCTTACCTGTCTTTACCGGGTGCCTCGGGGCGCTGCTGGCGCAGTTGCTGGCGCAGTTCCGCCCTGGCCTGCGGGCTCAGTTGGCGGTTTTCTGCGGGGGCATCGGCCACCGGCAGCAGCAAGGCCTCGCGCAAATCCTCGCGTCGCTTTTGCCGTTTGGCCTGCTCCAACTGCGCCGATTCCGCCTCGGTAAAAAACCGCGGTTTGGGGCGTGCGTCCTGCGCCAGGGCCGCTACGGCAAGGGCCAGCACGGGAAGCAGGATGGCAATAGGGCGCGAAGACATAGAGGTTCAACGGCAGTGCGTGGAGAGTTGATGACATTGTCGACAGTGCAAGCAGCCAGCGACGCGCTTATTTGTAACATAGTGTCAAACTCGGCACCGCGCTGTGCGCAGGCACATGGCATCCGCGCAAAATCAGCACTGTTACAAATACGACGAGGACTCCATGAGCCAATCCCCCGACCGACCCGACAAGATCCTGGTGGTAGATGACGACGCCCGCATTCGCGATCTGCTCAAGCGCTACCTCACGCAAGAAGGCTTTGACGTGTTGCTGGCTGAAGACGGCAAGTCACTCAACCGCGTGCTGGTGCGGGATACCCCCGATCTGATCGTGCTGGACCTGATGATGCCGGGCGAGGACGGACTGTCCATCTGCCGGCGGCTGCGTGCGGCCAATGACCTCACGCCGGTGATCATGCTGACCGCCAAGGGCGAGGATGTGGACCGCATTGTGGGCCTGGAGGTGGGCGCGGACGATTACCTCGGCAAGCCCTTCAACCCGCGCGAATTGCTGGCGCGTATCCACGCGGTGCTGCGCCGGCGTCCCGTGCCGGAGGTGCCGGGCGCTCCCTCGACCGACCAGGAGGTGGTGCGTTTTGGTGTCTTCAGCTTCGACCTGGGTGCCCGCACCCTGCACAAGGGCGCCGAAGCGCTGACGCTGACCACCGGGGAATTTGCCATGCTCAAGGCGCTGGTGCGCCATCCGCGCACGCCCCTGTCGCGCGAGAAGCTGGCCCAGCTGTCGCGCGGGCGGGAGTTTGAACCCTTTGACCGCAGCCTGGATGTACAGGTATCGCGCCTGCGCAAGCTGATTGAGACCGACCCGTCCAACCCGCGCATGATCCAGACCGTGTGGGGCGTGGGCTATGTTTTTGTACCGGAAGACGCTGTGTGACCGCTACCCGGCCGACCGAGTTTGAGGACACCGCGGTCACTTCCGACGAAGCGGTGGAAGCGGAGCCGGGTGCGGGGCCGCGGGGAGAGCTCAGCCTCTTCTGGCGCACCTTCTTCATGATCGCCCTGCTGTTGCTGGGCAGCATTCTGGCCTGGCTGCAAACGCTGAGGGCCTTTGAGTTTGAGCCACGTGCGGTGCAGACCGCCCGCCAGATGGCCTCGCAGGTCAATCTGAGCCGGGCTGCGCTGATCAACGCCGACGCGATCGCCCGCCTGTCACTGCTCAAGACCATGGCGCAGGAGGAAGGGCTGCGCATCATTCCGCGCGAAAATTCCGATCGCATCGTGCCGGCCGACAAGGACACGCTGACGCAGGACATTGCACGCGAACTGCGCCAGCATCTGGGTGCGGACACGGTGGTGGCCCGGCAGGTCAACCAGGCCGACGGGTTCTGGATCAGCTTTGAAATGGATGGCGACAGCTACTGGTTTCTCACCAACCTGGAGCGCTTTAACGCAGCGGCCGGCAAGACCTGGATCATCTGGCTGTTCGTGGCTGCCGGGCTGTCGCTCATGGGTGCGGCCCTGATTGCCGGACTGATCAATCGCCCGCTCAAGGCGCTGTCCTTTGCCGCCAGCCGGGTGCAGGAAGGCAACTTCAGCGCCAGCCGCCTCGACGAGTCGGTGCACACCAGCGAAATCCGAGAAGTCAACATCGGCTTCAACCGCATGGCGCAGCGCCTGTCCAAGCTCGAACAGGACCGGGCCCTGATGCTGGCCGGCATATCGCATGACCTGCGCACCCCGCTGGCACGCCTGCGGCTGGAGGCCGAACTCAGCGTGGCCGACCTCGAAGCCCGCGCACACATGGCCGCAGACATCGCGCAGCTGGACGCCATCATCGACAAGTTTCTGGACTATGCCCGGCCCGAAAACGTGGAACTGGTGGCCATGCCGCTGCTGAATATTGCGCAGGCCTGCGCCTATCCGCTGCGCGACCAGGCCGACCTGCAGATCAAGCTCCACATCGATGCCGACCTGCAGGTGCTGGCCGACGAGGTGGAGCTGGGCCGCATCCTCTCCAACCTGCTGGAGAATGCCCGCAAATACGGCAAGTCGCCAGACACCGGCATCGCTCTGATAGAGGTCTCCGCACTGGCCCGGGATCAATGGATCTTCATGCGGGTACGCGACCACGGCATGGGCGTGGCGCCTGACCAGATCGCCAATCTGACCAAACCATTCTTCCGCGGTGAAGCGGCCCGCACGGCCGCCAACGGTGCCGGCCTGGGTCTGGCCATTGTGGAAAAAACCGTGCGGCGCATGGGCGGCGCCTTTGCGCTGCACAACTCCAGCACCGGCGGCCTTTCGGCCAACATCAAGCTGCGGCGGGCACCACCGGCTTGAAGATCAGCGCCACGGCACGTGCCTCCATGGCGTGGCCCTCGCCCACCGGCCCCATCTTTTCAGCCGTCTTGGCTTTGACGTTGACCTGGTCCACCGCGATGCCGAGCACCGCTGCGATGCGTTGCTGCATGGGGCGCTTGAAGGGCGCGAGCTTGGGCGCCTGCGCGACCACGGTGCAATCGACGTTGCTGATCTCATACCCCCGGGCTCGCACCTGGCGCGCAGCCTCGGCCAGCAGAACGGCCGAATCGGCGCCCTTGAACTGTGCATCGGTATCCGGAAACAGGGTGCCGATATCGCCCAGGGCGGCAGCCCCCAGCAGTGCATCGGTAATGGCATGCAACAGCGCATCGGCATCCGAGTGGCCCAGCAGGCCCTTGTGAAACGGTATCTCCACACCGCCCAGCATCAGCTTGCGGCCCTCCACCAGTGCGTGGATGTCCCAGCCTTCTCCGATTCGAATCTGCATGCCTCAAGTCCCTGCGAAGCGGGGCTTACTTGGCTTGGCGACGTTGTTGCCAGGCCAGCAATTCACCCACGATACCCTTGCGAAAGGCAACCACACAGAACACAAAAATCGCGCCGATGATCACCGTGACCCATGAGCCTACCCGATCGGCCAGAAAGTTCTGCAAACCAATGATGGTGAAGGCCCCCACCACCGGCCCGGCGAAGGTGCCCATGCCACCCAGCAGCGTCATCAGCACCACCTCACCGGAGAGTGACCAGTGCACGTCGGACAGCGTGGCAAAGCCCAGCACTACCGTCTTGACCGATCCGGCCAGCCCGGCAATGGTGGTGGACAGCACAAAGGCCAAGAGCTTGTAACGGTCCACGTCGTAGCCCAGCGAAATGGCGCGTGGCTCGTTCTCGCGAATCGCCTTGAGGACCTGGCCGTAAGGAGAATGCACGATGCGCACCACGCCCAGGAACACGGCGACAAAAATCGCCAGCACCAGGAAGTACATCACGCGGTCGTTGTCCAGCGGCAAGAGGCCCAGGAGCTTGCCACGCGGCACGCCCTGCAGACCGTCTTCCCCACCCGTGTAGGGCACTTGCAGGCAGATGAAGTAAATCATCTGCGCCATGGCCAGGGTGACCATGGCAAAGTAAATGCCCTGGCGGCGAATCGCCACCAGCCCCACCAGCAAACCCAGCAGGCCCGCACCCAGGGTGCCAGCCAGCACACCGAACTCGGGCGACCAGCCAGCGCTGCGCACCAGCCAGCCGGTGACGTAGGCGGCCGAGCCCATGAAGGCGGCGTGGCCAAAAGACAGCAGACCGGTATAGCCCAGCAGCAAATTGAAGGCACAGGCAAAGATGGCAAAGCACAGCGCATTCATCAAGAACACGGGATACACACCGACAAAGGGCGCGATCACCAGCAAGGCCAGTCCGACCAACCAGAGCGTGCGGCCATGGCTGGAGGTGGTGGCGGCAGACGCTGACACGCCAGCAGAAGAAACGGCGGAGGAAGAAGCAGGCGCACTCAC